>NZ_CAMFHL010000008.1 GCF_945952095.1 uncultured Arsenicibacter sp.
ATTGAAGGCTACGAATACAATGTTGCCGATTACCTACTGAAACCTATTTCGTTTGACCGGTTCCTGAAAGCCGTACAGAAAGCTGCCCAAATGGCCGGAGCCGCTCTCAATCCGGTGCTTCCGGATACCGCAACGGGCCAGAGTCCCGCTACACAACCGGACTTTATTTTTGTTAAAACCGAATACAAGTTGCAGCGTATTAACCTGCCGGATATTTTGTATATCGAAGGGCTGAAAGACTACCTGTCTATTTATACAACAACCGGACGTATTCTGGCTTTACAAACAATGAAAAACATGGATGAAAAGTTACCGCCGGATAGTTTTATGCGCGTCCATAAATCCTACATCATTGCCCTGAAAAAAATCGACTCTATCGAACGAAACCGGATCTATATCGGCAAAACAATCATTCCGGTCGGAGATACATTCCGTGATGATTTTTATAAACGAATTGACCTATAACGTATACAATTAACTTTACCCTTTATTTACGGGTAACTACTTCACGCTGAACGACTCCAATAATTGCCAAAGCAATTATTTTATTAAACATTATTAAGTAATAACTGTAATAAAAACAGAATAATACTATAGATTAATTATTTATTAAAATACGACTTTATTTTTACCCGAATTTTTAACCTAAAAATCACGTGTAAAGATGAAAGTTATTTTACGATTCTACTTCATCATCGCTGCGTGGCTGATTACTTCGGTGGCATATGCCCAGAATCAAACCGTTACCGGCCGTATTACATCGGCTGAAGACGGCAGTAGTTTACCGGGAGTTTCAGTTGCAGTAAAAGGACAATCACGGGGAGTTGTTTCCGACGCTTCGGGCAATTACCGGATCGCTGTTCCGTCCACATCAACCCTTGTGTTCAGCTTTATCGGCTTCAACACGGTTGAGGAAGTTGTGGGCTCCCGCACAACACTCGACGTAACCCTCCAAACCAGTGTGCGTAACCTCTCTGAGGTGATCGTGACCGGCTTCGGTTCGCAGATCAAGCGCGACGTAACGGGTAACATCGCCAAAGTCCGGACATCCGAAATTCAGGATATGCCGGTGGCAACGTTCGACCAGGCCATTCAGGGTAAAGCGGCCGGGGTTCAGGTAAACGCCGGTTCGGGTAAACTGGGTCAGGGGATTCAGATCCGCGTCCGGGGCCAGTCGTCGGTATCCGCGTCGAACCAGCCGCTGTACGTCATCGACGGGATTCCGGTAACCACCGATAACCTGGCCCTGTCAGGCGGTGCGACAAACCCGCTGTCGGACATCAACCCGCAGGACATTGAATCGATTGAAATCCTGAAAGATGCCTCAGCCGCCGCTATTTACGGATCACGGGCCGCCAACGGGGTTGTGCTGATCACGACCAAACGCGGTAAGGCCGGTCGTACCAATGTGACGTTCGGTGCGCAGTACGGTGCCAGCACACCAAGCCGTAAGCTGGAGTTTCTGAATACCCAGCAATACGTTGATTTCTACCTGAAAGCGGCCGGCAACTCCGACCGGATTGAAGGGTATGATGTCAACGATCCGGATTCGTACACAACGTACATGAAAAGCTTCTTCGAGGCGCAGAGCCTTGGTACGTTCGGTACGGCCAATCAGGTAAGCACTAACTGGGGCGATCTGGCCTATCAGGATGCACCGTTCCAGCAGTATGACCTGAACCTGAACGGTGGCAACGAAAAAACTTCGTTCTACATCTCGGGCCAGATTCTGGACCAGAAAGGGATTCTGGTCGGTAACCAGCTGGGCCGGATGTCGGGCCGCATTAACCTTGACCACCGCGTATCCGACAAGTTCCGGATTGGCTTCAACACCGGCAACAGCCGCACCCTGAACCAGCGGATTTCGGGTGACCGCCAATTTGACAACCCGATGCAGATGGTGGCCCTGCCGCCAATGACACCGTCTACTGACCCGGAAACAGGCTTACCAGTAGGTACACCTCCCGGCGACATCAGCATTCCGGTATATTATAACCCGTTGATTAACATTGGTAACGCTTACTATAACACCACTGTTTACCGGAACATCAGCAGCATTTACGGCCAGCTGGAAATTGCGCGGGGCCTTTCGTTCCGCACTGAACTGGGTGTTGACGTGCTGAATCAGCAGGAAGAACTGTATTATAACAGCAAAACGCAGCGCAACTTCGGTGCCCCGCAAGGGCTTGGCCAGAACCGCTATGTACGGGTTGAGAACTACAACACCAACAACTTCTTCAGCTACAACAAGTCGTTTGGCAAGAGTGTCATCGACGGTACGCTGGGCTTGTCATATCAGCAGTCGCAGAGCAAGACCAACTTTATCGAAGGCCGTGACTTCCCGTCGGATGCTTACCGGATGATTGCCAGTGCGGCAAAATATTCATCGGGCAGCTCATCGCAGACCGACTACCGCTTCCTGTCGTACTTTGCCCGTGCCAATTACAAATTTGCTGATCGGTATCTGATTGGTGCAAGCGCCCGTGTCGATGGCTCGTCGCGTTTCGGCCGTGAAAACCGGTATGGTTTCTTCCCGGCAGCCTCGGTAGGCTGGGTGATTACGGAAGAAGATTTCCTGAAAAATAACGGAACATTCAGCTTCCTGAAACTGCGGGCCAGCTACGGCCGGACCGGTAACGCCGAGATCGGTAACTTCCCGCAACTGGGTCTGTTCATCGGTGACGCCAGCTACGGTGCACTGCCGGGCCAGCGTCCATCCCAACTGGCCAACCCGAACCTAAGCTGGGAAACAACCGACCAGGCCGATATCGGGCTTGATTTTGGTATCCTGAACAACCGGATCAATGGTGAGCTGGATTACTACAACAAACAGACAACGGGTCTCCTCCTGAACGTAAACGTACCGGGTACGTCCGGTTTTGCTACCCAGTACCGCAACGTAGGTAAACTGGAAAACAAGGGGATTGAAGTGGTGCTGAATACCGACAACATCGTCGGAGCGTTCAAATGGAAAACCAGCCTCAACTTTGCTGCTAACCGCAACAAAATCAAGGACCTGCAAACCCAGATCATCGAAGGTGGTCTGAACAACATGAGCCGCGCCGTTGAAGGCCAGCCGCTGGGCGTGTTCTTCACGGCAGAGTATGCCGGTGTTGATCCGGCAAACGGTAATGCCCTCTGGTACAAAAACACGCAGAACACCGATGGTTCACTTGACCGCACAACGACCAGCGTATACAGCCAGGCGCAGCGTGTTATTGTCGGTAATCCGATGCCGAAATGGCAGGGTGGTATCACCAACACCTTCAGCTACAAAGGTTTTGACCTGAGCGTGTTCTTCAACGCCGTGGTTGGCAACAAGCTGAACTTCTACGGTGTAGGCCGCTATTCATCGGCAAACGGCCGTTTCGAAGACAACCAGACAGTGAACCAGCTGGCCGCATGGACCAAAGAAAATCCGAACACCAACGTACCGGAAGCCCGGCTGTATTATAACAACGGTGCTCAGCCATCCAGCCGCTTCGTTGTTGACGGTTCATACGTACGTCTGCGGAACGTGACGCTCGCTTATAACGTACCGAAAACGCTGCTGAGCAAAATCAAAATGAACAGCGCCCGGCTCTTCGTTACCGGCCAGAACCTGCTGACATTCACCAAATACGTAGGCTGGGATCCGGAAGTAAACGCCGATGACGTGGTGTCGAACATCGCGCAGGGCTATGACTTCTATACGGCACCACAGGCACGGACTATCACAGGTGGGGTAACTATCGGCTTCTAAACCATCAACGACTCAGAGATCATGAAAAATAGTATAAAAATATGGTTACTGGCCGGTACTAGCCTGTTTATGGTGGAGGCCTGCGATAGCCGTCTTGACGTTAAGCCGACGCAGAACATCGAAGAAACCAATGCGTTACTGACCGAACAGGATGTGCAGATTACCCTGCAGGGAGCCTATGACGGGCTTAGCAGTGTAAACCTGTACGGTGGTGCCATTCAGTATTCCGGCGAATTTCTGGGCGACGACCGTGAAGTTATCTTCGGCGGTACGTACTCGACACTCGACGAAATCTGGCGCAAAACCATTACGCCGTCAAATACCGTTGTGCGTGACATCTGGCTGAGCGCCTACAACACCATCAACCGCGCCAACAACGTACTGGCGGGTCTGGATAAGGTTGGGACCGCTAACCGCGCCGGTATTGAAGGGCAGGCCCTGTTTATCCGCGGCAGCCTGTATTTTGAACTGGTCCGGCTGTTTGCTAAACAGTGGAACGACGGCACCAACACAGCCAATCCGGGCGTACCGCTTATTCTGACGCCAACGCGCGACATCACAACGGCCGATTACAAAGCCCGTAACACGGTGGCCGAAGTATACACCCAGATCATTGCCGACCTGACAAAGGCTGAGCAAAGCCTGACCAACAGCGCCGGCAGCGGCTATGCGACGAAAAATGCTGCGTCTGCCCAACTGGCCCGCGTTTACCTGCAACAGGCCAATTATGCCGGTGCCCGCGATGCCGCCAACCGCGTCATTCAGACCGGCGTAAATACGCTGAACCCGGATTTTACGAAAATTTACGCTGATGCCTCATCGGGATCGGAACTGATTTTCAAGATTCTGGTATCGGAACAGGATGGTGCCAACGACCTGAATACATTTTATGCGTCATCCGTTAATCAGGGGCGTGGCGACGTACGGGTACAGTCGAAACACCTGGCGCTGTATACCACGGGCGACGTGCGGGGAACGTTCTTTAACCGTGCCAGCAACAACACGTTTACCAGCAAATACAACGATCAGTTCGGCGATGTGCCGGTGATCCGTGTTACAGAAATGTACCTGACACGCGCCGAAGCTAATTTCCGTCTGGGCACCACAACCGGTGCTACACCGCTGGCCGACATCAATGCCATCCGGACACGGGCGGGCTTACCGGCCCTGACAACGGCTCAGCTGACGCTGGATGCCATCCTGAAAGAACGCCACCTCGAACTGGCTTTCGAAGGACAGCAGATCCATGACGTGAAGCGCACGGCCGGCCGCGTCGGTACGGTTGCCTTCAGCGCCAACAACCTCGTGATGCCGATTCCGCAGCGCGAAATTGATACGAACAAACAGCTCGTGCAGAATCCGGGGTATTAATTTCCCTGATTGCGGCGTAAGCATGCTTCGTTTAGTGGTGGCACGACTAATAGTCGTGCCACCACTTTTCATTTATGCCTGTAAAATCCGGCTGAGAGCGTTATCTTTGCGCCACGAAAAACAATCCGTAAGTCATTCCGAATGAGTTATCTGCCAATTAAACAATTACTGCAAACAGCACCAACCGGCCAGACGGTTACCGTAAAAGGCTGGGTACGGACTAAACGTGAAAGTAAAAATGCCGTTTTCATTGCGATCAATGACGGCTCAACGATCCATAATATTCAGGCTGTAGCAGAACCAGATCAGTTACCGGAAGAAACCCTGAAACTGATAACAACTGGTTCCTGCGTCGCAGTGGAAGGCAATCTGATTGAGTCATTAGGCTCAGGACAGGCCGTTGAAGTAAAGGTAGTTAACGTAACGGTTTACGGTACGGCCGACCCTGAAAAGTACCCGCTGCAACCGAAAAAGCACTCACTGGAATTCCTGCGTGAGATTGCTCACCTGCGTCCGCGGACAAATACGTTCAGTGCCATTCTGCGGATTCGTCATGCGCTGGCGTTTGCCGTTCATAAGTATTTTAACGACAACGGATTCTATTACCTGAACACCCCGATTGTTACTGCGTCGGATGCCGAAGGTGCCGGTGAGATGTTCCGCGTAACGACCCTGGACCCGATCAATCCGCCACGGACCGAAGACGGTAAGGTCGATTACAGCCAGGATTTCTTCGGCCGCGAAACAAACCTGACCGTTTCGGGGCAGCTCGAAGGCGAACTGGGGGCGATGGCACTGGGCAAAATCTATACGTTCGGGCCGACGTTCCGGGCCGAAAACTCAAACACCACCCGCCACTTAGCGGAGTTCTGGATGATTGAGCCCGAAATGGCATTCTTTGAGCTGGAAGACAACATGAATCTGGCCGAAGATTTCGTAAAGACCGTGATCCGGTATGCGCTTGACAACTGCGCCGACGACCTGGCTTTCCTCGAAAACCGCCTGAAAGAAGAAGAAAAGAATAAGAAGAAGGAAGAGCAAAGCGACATGACGCTGATCGAAAAACTGCGTTTTGTGGTTGATAATGACTTTGTTCGCCTGAAATATACGGATGCCATCGATATTCTGCTGAACTCGAAGCCGGCGAAAAAAGGCCAGTTTCAGTATGACGTGGCGTGGGGCATTGACCTGCAGTCGGAGCATGAGCGTTACCTGGTTGAGAAGCACTTCAAAAAACCGGTTATCCTGACCAACTATCCGCGGGCCATCAAAGCCTTCTACATGAAGCAGGACGAGGAACCGGCGACCAACGCCCGCGGCGAGGTGTTCGGCCCGACTGTCCGGGCGATGGATGTACTGTTTCCGGGCATCGGCGAAATCATCGGCGGCTCGCAGCGGGAAGAAGATCTCGACAAACTGGTCGCCCGTATGGAAGAAGTCGGTATTGAGCCGGAAGCGATCTGGTGGTACCTGGATACCCGCCGGTTCGGCACCGCGCCACACGCAGGGTTCGGCCTCGGCTTCGAGCGGCTGGTCCTGTTCGTGACCGGCATGGGCAACATCCGCGATGTTATCCCATTCCCGCGGACACCGAAATCGGCTGAATTCTAACCGGTTTACGGCGCTGATATTGTATTTTTTGTAGCGACAAGGCCTGCCTTGTCGCTACCTGTATAGATTCATTTACTCCTTACCGTTTTGCTGGCATTACCGATCTTTCTGGCACTTTCATCCGGGTTTGTGGTTATCGGGGTTTACCTGGAACGAAAAATTTCGGCCTTCATTCAGGACCGCCTAGGCCCGATGGAAGTGGGAAAATGGGGCTTGTTGCAGTTATTTGCCGACTTACTCAAACTCCTTCAGAAAGAAGATATTGTGCCGGCCGCTGCCGACCGCAAGCTGTTTCTCTTCGCGCCTTCGGTCATTTTCGCCTCTGTATTTGCCGGTTTTGCCGTGATGCCGCTGACTCCCGATCTGCAGGGATCGGCCACCGCCGTCGGGGTGTTTTACCTGATGGCGATTGTATCCTTCGATGTGGTCGGTATTCTGATGGCGGGCTGGGGGTCCAACAACAAGTATTCGCTCCTGGGCGCGATGCGGTCCGTATCGCAGATTGTATCGTACGAAATTCCGCTTGGCCTTACCATTCTCTGTGTGGTGATGATCTGCCAGTCACTTAACCTGCAGGAGATCAGCTTTCAGCAGGGCATTTACACCTACGAGCCCAACTACCTGTTTGGTATAAAGGCGCTTGGCATCGACGTAACGGAATGGGGCGGCATTTTCAGCTGGAACATCCTCCGGAATCCGTTTCTGCTGATTGCCTACGTCATTTTCTTTATTGCTACGCTGGCCGAAGCCAACCGCGCGCCCTTCGACCTGCCCGAGGGCGAGTCCGAAATTGTTGCCGGTTTCAATACCGAATATTCCGGCATGCGTTTTGCGCTGCTGTTCCTGACCGAATATGCCATGATGCTGCTGGTTGCGTTTCTGGGCGCGATTCTGTTTCTGGGCAGCTGGAATACGCCGTTTCCGAACATCGGGCCGGTACGGCTTGCCGACTGGACCAGCGGTTCGCCCGGCACAGTCTGGGGTAACATAACGGGTGCGTTCTGGCTGCTGACCAAAGCCCTGCTGGCGATTTTGGTACAGATGTGGATCCGGTGGACATTCCCCCGCCTGCGGGTGGATCAGCTGATGTTTTTGTGCTGGAAAGTCCTGACACCCATTAGTATTCTGCTGCTGCTTATCTCCGGCGTCTGGCGCCTGCTGATGATCTGATTTTGCTCAAAATCAGCCAAATATTCTCATTATCACGTCCCGAATGAACTGTTTAGGGCTGATCTTGTTTTACTAGTATAAATACCGATCGGCGTTCCGGCAAAGACCGGCATACGCCTGCTGACTACATGACATTTTCCCAACTTGGTCTGATAGACCCTATACTAAAAGCCCTCCGGGAGGAAGGCTACTCAACCCCCACTCCGATTCAGCAACAAGCCATTCCGCTCGTGTTAGACGGTAACGACTTGTTAGGCGTTGCCCAGACCGGTACGGGTAAAACGGCTGCCTTTGCCATTCCGATGCTACAGCGCCTGAATGCGCAGCCACGCGCACAGAAAGGCGCGCGTCCGGTACGGGCATTAATTCTGACGCCAACCCGCGAGCTGGCGATTCAGATCGGCGAAAGCTTTACAGCCTATGGCCGCCACCTGCCGCTACGTCATACGGTGATTTTCGGCGGTGTGGGTCAACGCCCGCAAACCGACGCCCTCAAAGCCGGTATCGACGTTATCATTGCTACTCCGGGCCGTTTACTGGACCTGATGAATCAGGGCTATATCTCACTGAAAAGCCTGAATACGTTTGTTCTCGACGAGGCGGACCGCATGCTCGATATGGGCTTTGTGCACGACGTTAAGAAGGTGATTGCCAAACTACCGGCCGAACGTCAGTCGCTGTTCTTCTCGGCAACCATGCCGACCGAAGTGGCTAAACTGGCGAACAGCATCCTGTCGAATCCGGCACGGGTGGAAGTAACGCCGGTGTCATCAACCGCCGATACGGTTCAGCAAAAACTGTATTACGTTGAAAAGAACGATAAGCGTAAGCTGCTTGCCTACCTGCTCGAAGATCAGTCGATAGCGTCGGCACTGGTCTTTACGCGTACCAAACACGGTGCCGACCGGGTAGCCAAAGACCTGGGTAAAGTCGGGGTTAAAGCGGAGGCTATTCATGGTAATAAATCGCAGACAGCCCGTCAGCGGGCACTGAACAACTTTAAGTCCGGACAAACCCGTGTACTGGTAGCTACTGATATTGCCGCCCGTGGCATCGACATTGACGAGCTCTCGCACGTAATTAACTACGAGCTGCCGAACATTCCGGAAACGTACGTACACCGCATCGGCCGGACCGGTCGGGCGGGTAACCGTGGTATGGCGTACTCGTTCTGCGACGGCGAAGAGCGCGCTTACCTGAAAGACATTCAGAAGCTGATCGGTAAATCGATACCGGTTGCCGAAATAGCGAAAGGGCTGCTCCAAAGCCTGCCTGAACCGGCACCGGATGCTCCGCAGGCAAAACCAGCCGCGCAAAAACCTGCTCAGAAATCGGGACAACGGTCATTCGGCAAAGGCCAGGGCAACGGTCAAAAACCTTCCGGCGAGCGTCAGAAAGACGAAAAGCGGCAAGCACCTGCACAGGCAGCACCAACAGCCCGCTCCGGTGAATCCGGCACAACAGGCAATAAGTCGTCGCGCCCCTTCAAAAAATGGAACCGCCCCCGCTCAAAGCCGGTAGCGTAAGCCTTTTTTAAAAAACGGCCGTCGCACGGCGAAAGACAGAAAGAGCGAGTGGTGGCACGACTAATAGTCGTGCCACCACTTTTATATCCACCCCATCCGGAACAACCCAGCAACCATCAGAATCACCAGCAACAACCAGAACTATAAAAATCATCCCTCAAACCAATCCCGGAAAACCGGTGCTTTTTCCTTACTGATGATAATTTCGGCCGTACAGGGTTTGTGGAGCGTCAGGAGCAGTTTGCCGCTGTAATGTGGCTGATAACCCGCAATAGCCTCCAGGTTGACGAGGTATTGGCGGTTGGCGCGAAAGAAAACGGCCGGATCAGTAAGGTCTTCCAGCTCATCTAAGGTGTTGTAATCCGTAATCAGTTTCTGGCCTTCGGTCGTGTGGAGGTAAATCACTTCATCGCGACAGAAACAGGCCACTTTTTCCTGCGCAACCGGCACAATCTGCCGCAGGTAATGGGCCGTAAACCGGCGCTTGTATTTGCGCGTCGTCCCTTCCGTTGATAAATCGGCCAGAAACTCGCGGAACTGCTGCTTAAAACTCTGCCCGTCGGGTTGCCAGCGATGAAACTTGGCAAAAGCAGCCTGCAACTCTTCCGGATCAATTGGTTTCAGCAAGTAGTCGATGCTGTTCAGTTTAAAGGCGCGGATGGCATACTCGTCGTAGGCGGTTGTGAAAATGACCGGACAGGCCATGTCCGCCTGCTGAAAAATATCAAAGCTCACACCGTCGGCCAGCTGAATGTCGGACACAATCAGGTCGGGGGACGGTTGCGTTTGCAGAAAGGTACAGGTTTCGGCCACGCTCGCCAGCGGCCCGGTGATTGTGGCGTCCGGCTCCAGTTTCCGCACCATTTTCTCCAGCGTTTTGGCTACCAACGGCTCGTCTTCAATCAGCAGAATGGTCATAATCAAGCTACCCCGGAAGGCTGAATTAATACAAAATTCATAAACAATCGGTCGTTGGGTGTGTTATTAACCATAAACTCAACAACACAGTAAAATGAAAAACAGCGATATCGTTGATGCACTGAACGAACTGGTGAAAATCAACAACGACCGTATTCAAGGCTACGAAAAAGCAATCGAAGACAACGAAGATCAGGGCCTCGACGACCTTTTCCGCCACTACGTTATCCAGAGTCAGAATTTCCGCAGCCAGCTTGCCGACCACATTGTCCGGATCGACGGCACTGCGGTTTCAGACGCAACGTCAACCGACTTCAGCAGCAAAATCCACCGTGCGTGGATCGACATTAAGGCATCATTGACCGGCAAGGACAAGGATACCATCCTGAGCTCAGTCGAATTCGGCGAAAATGCAGCGATTGAAGCCTATAAGGATTCTATCGAAAACGAGCATTTACCAGCCTATATCAAGGAAGGTGTGGACAAGCAGGTGACTGAACTTGAAGCGGCTTACGGTAAAATTTCGGCGCTGCACGCATGGCATTTCCTCGTTGTGTCCTTTTTTTTCTGTCATCCCTCCTGCCGCGGGGATGACAGAAAAATTACACATTAACCACCGGCCGCCCCGTTTCCTGTCCGACTGCCAGCAACGGAATCCGGACGCAGAACGTCTCCTCCTCTTCTACAATCTCAACCGGCTGCGTACTCAGAAAACCGTACAGGTGTTTCAGGTTGGCCAGCCCCTCCCCGTTTGATGTATCCACACGCCCTTTACGGCGCAGGGTATTACTAACCGACAAATAGCCATCATCAACCCCTATCCGGATTGTCAGCGGATACTTATCGCTGATGACATTGTGTTTAATCGCATTTTCGATCAGGACCTGTAACGTTACCGGGACAATGCCGGCATCCATGGCTTCGTCAGTTAGTGCAAATTCTACCTGAAAGGCTCCGTCGAAACGGGTTTTCAGCAGCGATACGTAAATGCGGATAAAACCCACTTCGTCCTCCAACGCGACCACTGCCTTATTTTTATGTTGTAACACATAGCGGAACACCTTCGATAACTGCCGCAGAAACTGCCGCGCCAGTGCCGGGTCGTCCTCGATCAGACCATCCAGCGACGAGAGGCTGTTGAACAGAAAATGCGGATTCAGCTGATTGCGCAGATTATCATACTGCACCTGCGTTTTTTCTTTTTCCAGTTGTGCCGCCCGCAGTTCGTTTTCCTTCCAGCGGCGGAACAACTGCCACGCGATCAGGCCAAGGCTTATAGCCATATTAGCCAGAAAGATTGCCATAGTAAACGTCACCAGTGTCAGGCGGTTCATCGAAAAACGCAGGGCAGGCAGCACATAGTTAATCATGATCAGGCCCGACACAAACAGAATGGTTTTCACCACCGTCCAGCCGCCGAAGAGTTGGGCCAGCAGCCGCCAGGTCACGTTTTTTTCAAACGGCAAACGGCGGTCCAGATACCTGTTGATCCGCAGATGAATGTACCAGATCAGGTTCAGCGCCAGAAACGACGTCATGAACAGGATACTGTTCTTTGCCCAGGTGATCTCCGGAATGATCCACAGGCGCAGCAGAACCCCTAACAGCGCAAACCAGAGAAAGACAATCTGTATGTATTTTGTGCTCCTGAAACTCATCTATTGCCTGATAATCATGCCATCGCTCATTTCAATCACCCGGTCGCAGCCGGCGGCAAAGTCCGGATCATGCGTTACGGCGATAATCGTCTGCCCCATACCGGCCAGCTCCTTAAAGATATGAAATACATTTTCGGTATTCGCACGGTCCAGGTTACCGGTTGGTTCGTCGCCCATGATAATGGTCGGGTCGTTGATCATGGCTCGGGCAATGGCCACGCGCTGCTGCTGCCCGCCAGACAGCTTACTCGCCGGTTTGCGGGCAAAGTCGGCCATGCCGATCAGTCGGAGCTTTTCCATCGCCCGTTCCTCCACTTCCTTTTCGCTGTAACGGCCTAGTTTCAGGCCCGGCAGCATTACGTTTTGCAGGGCGCTGAATTCGGGCAGCAGAAAGTGAAACTGAAAAACAAAGCCCAGATGTTCGTTGCGGAAGTGCGACAGATAATCCTGGCTACGGCCCGTCAGCGGGGTTTCTGCCATTTCAATGGCACCTTCGTATTCCGTATCCATCGTCGATAACAGGTACAGCAACGTTGATTTGCCGCAACCCGACTTACCGATTATCGACAGAAACTCGCCTTTTTTCACGTCAAAGGTCACGTCTTTCAGCACCTGAAATTTCTCAGGGTCGTAAAAGTACTTGTTGAGGTGGACGGCTTTTAATACTGTTTCCATGTTTTTTTACCCGCGTAAAATGGCAACCGGATCAACTTTTGAGGCCTTGCGCGACGGGAAAAATCCCGCCAGAACAGTAGTCGTCACGCCGAAGCCCAGTCCCATGAGGTAGTATTTGGCGGCAAAAATGACCGGGAATGTTTTCAGGCTCAGCACATCACCGGCATCAAACGGCATAATCGACAGCATATAGCTCAGCCCGAAGCCAATCAGCAGACCAAGGATTCCCCCCGAAATACCGATGAAAATGGCCTGTAACAGAAAAATGGCGACAATGTCTTTCCCGTCGAAACCGGTGGCTTTCAGAATCGCAATATCCTTGATCTTGTTCATCACGGTCATGTTCATGATGTTGTAAATCCCGAAACCGGCCACAACCAGCAGCGTAAAAGACACGACAAACGTCATGACATTCCGGATGTTTTCGCCGGCCAGAATCGCCTGATTGGCCGTTGCCCAGTCTTCGGTATGGTAGCCGTATGTGGCATACAGTCGTTTCCCGAATGGAATGGCCTGCAATGGGTCGTTCATCTTGATGTGAATATCAGTGATATAGCCGGGGTCCTTTTGCAGCATTTCCTGCACGGTCGAGATATTGGCGTAACTCTTGATGTTATCGACCGTCCCGATACCGAAGCTGAACGTCCCGACCACCCGCAGAATCCGGTTGGTACCCAGCGGTGTCGTCACACTTACCTTATCACCGACCCGTACGTTCAGCTTCCGGGCAAGGGTAGCGCCCATGATCAACCCGTCAGGATTGCTCTGTAATGTCCGCAAACTGCCCGATTTCAGCCGGGAATTGAGGTTATACAACCGGTTTTCACGCTCGATATCAACTCCCGCCACCGTTCCGGAAATCTGGATCGGACCGTTATTGAAAAACACCTGGGTCGATAGCTGGAAAGAGACACCCAGCACACCGGCCTCTTTCTCAATGCGTTCAGCAATGGTGATGCCGTTTTTCAGCCGCGACAACTCATCCTTAGGCTTCTGGTGGTAAACTACGTTGAACCCTTTAGGATTCAGCTCATCAATCAGGCCCGGCCGCTGTGTATTAACCTCGTTATACATCCGGACGTGCGGACTAGCATCGAGTGCCGAATCTTCCAGAAACTGATTTACGCCCTGCATGAACGAAATCATAGTGATAAACATGGCAATCCCGAACGTAACGCCCAGCATCGCCACCAGTGTCTGCTTTTTCTTGGCCAGCAAATGCGTCTTCGCAATCTCCGCCGCAATGTGTAGGTTCATTTTTTAAAGAGCGAAAGAGTGAATGAGTGAAAGAGTGTGTTGCCAGCACAAAAACATGAAAGAATATGCTGTACGGGCAAGATGACTACAGTAGTCACTGAACATAGTAATTTTCCAGTCTATTAGCGCCACGGCGGTTCGCTCTTTCACTCTTTCATTCTTTCACAATTAATTTCGTCTCCTTCGTCAGTCCCCCCTTTACCTCGACAAGATCAAAGTTTTCGGCGCCTTTTTGGAAGCGAACCTTCTTTTGCTCCTTGCCTTCTTCGACCCAGACACTGTCGTTACCGAATACATAGGATTTCGGGATGGTCAGCACCTTCCGGTTCCGGCTGATAATGATGTTGGCTTCCAGAGTCAGGCCGTAGTAAGAGGCAGGGCGTTCGCCGGTAAACTCCGCATCGACGCGAAATGACTGATCGGCACGGTTGAGCTTCGGATAAATTTTACTGATCCGTGCCTTAAAGAATTTGTCAGGATAGACATCGGTTTTGATCATCACCTCCTGCCCCACCCGGATCCGGCTGAAATCGCTTTCATCAACGGCCAACTGCGCATACAGGTTATCACCACTCCCGACCAGCGCCAGCGGATCGCCGGGACGCACAACTTCGCCGGGGTCTTTGTAGACGTCATACACCTTACCGCTTACGAAACTCTGTACCTGCGTATTCCGGCCCGCCTCCTGCGATGCCACCAGCTGACTCCGGTTATTGTCTACCTCTACTTTCAGCTGGTTACGGGTTCGTTGTAATGTATTCAGCTGCGCCCGCAGGTTGTTTTTCGACACGGTAAAGTTCAGTTCCGAGCGCTCCACCTCGACCCGCGATGTGGCGTTCTGTGCGTACAGATCGCGGAAGCGTACGTAGTTCACCGAGTCGTTCTGCAGGCGGGTGCGGGCGTTACGGACCTGTGCTTCCAGCTCTGCCAGTACCGGTGAACCGGCATCCAGATTGGCCTGAGACTGCCGCAACACACTCGACGCCGCCTGCTGACGGGCAGCGGCCGATGCATTTTCGAGCGTAAATAAGAGCTGTCCTTTATGCACCGAATCGCCTTCGTTGATAAGCCGCTGCTCAATAATACCCTGAGCATCTGCCGTAACGGTATACTCGCCGCGGGGCAGCACCGAACCGGATGCATAGACAGCTTCTGTTAAATCCTGATAGGTTGGCGACGTTCCTTCCGGCCCTTTTTTACAGGAAACCGAAAGGAGCATAAGCGCCGGAACAAGAAAGGCGGTACTACCGGCTGGCAGCAGACGGCCGGTCAGACGTTTACTTTCCATGGCGAATCTGTAGAATGGTCTGATTGATAAATGCGTTTGAGACGTTGGTGAGGTACCGGTTCTGTGCCGCCAGGGCATCGTTAAAAACACTGAGGTACTGATCGTACGCAAACAGCCCGGACCGGTATTTCACGAGTGCAATCTGCACATTCTGCTGGCTGAGTTCGTAATTTTGCCGGTTCAGGTCAAGGGATCGGACAGCCTGTCGGTAGGTGTTCTGTACATCGGTCTGATCAAGATCCTGTTTAATCTGCTCGTAAGCCAGTTCGGCCTCAGCCAGCTTTATCCGCATCCGGGCCCGTCCGATGTTGCTGTCGCGCAACCCGCCCGAATACAGCGGCAGATTAAACTGGAGCCCCGCTACCCCGACTGCATACCAGGGCTGATTCAGGTTAAAAAAATCAAACTGCTTGCGCTGTGCCTGTTCGGCAAACCGCCCGTAGGCCGACAGTGTTGGCCACCGCAGGGCTTTTTCGCGGTCGAGTTGTAACCGGTAAAATGTCAGCTGTGATTCTTTGAGCACAACCTGAGGCCGCTTCTGACCCATACCAGCCCCGGGAACAACAGGCGTTGCCAACGGTTGCAACAAGCTTTCGGTTAAGGCCAGACTATCCGATAGGGCAAGTCCCAGCAGCACCTTGAGCTGATTCAGGTTGCGGGCAAACGCCAGTTCGTTTTGCTGCAGCACATCGGCGGTTGTCAGCTGCACGGAGCGGATGCGGTTGTATTCGAGGGGTTCAATCAGGCCCTTATCGAGCCGGTCGCGGGCAATCTGCATCAGTGTATCGGCACTGGACAGGTTACGGCCCGTGATCTGAATCGCGGCGCGGGCCAGCAGTGTGGCATGATACACCCGTGCGGTCTGGGTGGAAACCTCATCCTGCAATACCAGATTCTGATCGTCCAGGATTTTGAGGTTCTGATCCGTAATAGCCAGGTCAACGCGGGTTGGCCGGTTCAGGAGCGGCATCGTGACCTCGGCTGTCGGGGTAAATACATACGGTACCCCAAACTGAATTTTCTGAAACTCGCCTGGCTTTCCGCCCAAAAATTCGGCAGGCAGCAGCTGCGTCGGCAAGGCATAGTTATAATCGAAGTTGGCATATACCCGCGCCTGTGGCAGTCGCGCGGCACGGGCAACGTCTTTTTGCTGCGCCTGTAACTGCCGGTTCTGCAGTGCATTCCGTACGTCCGGATTCCGGTTCCGGGCCAGCTCCAGCGCCTCCTGCACCGAAGCGACAACGGTTTGCCCCTGCGCCGACAGGCTACACAAGAGGCAAAATGTCAGTAATCGAACCATCTTTCGTCAGTAGCTGATTGAATGGCTCAAAACAACAAGCCACCGCGCATTTCCCTGCTGACGAATCTCATAAAGCAGACAAAAAACAGTCCGAAACCGACGTGACTCCGCTTAAAGTTTTTTATGGCTACTGTACACCCGGCTGCTTGTAGGGCAACACCATATGAAAGGACGCCCCTTCGCCCTCAACCGATTCAGCATGGATTTCGCCCTGGTGATTCATCACAATCCGGTGGCAGAGCGCCAGCCCGATACCGGTTCCTTCATACTGCTGTTTGCCGTGCAGCCGCTGGAAGAGCCCGAAAATCTGTTGCGCATAGGCCGGATTAAAGCCAATGCCATTATCGGTCACCGAAATCCGGCAATGCTCATTACCCTGAAACAGAAACGGATAGTCTGCCTGTTCGGCCGCCGTGAGCGTTACCATACTGATTTTCACTACGGGCGGTACCGACGGTTTTGCAAACTTGAGCGCATTGCCGATCAGGTTATAAAACAGCTGGTACATCTGCAACGGTATAGCCTCAACCGGACTAAGTTCACTGACCTCAATCACTCCCTGTTTACGGCTGATTAACAGCTCCAGGTCTTTCTGAACCTCACGGATCACCTGGTCAAGATCAACCTGTTCATACGTACCCACCTGTAACTGACTCGTCCGCGAAAACTCCAGAATATTTCTGATCAGCAGCGACATACGACTGGCGGAAGACTGCATCCGGCCCAGTATCTGCAATCCGCGGCTGTCCAGTGCGCTGCCGTACTCTTCTTCCAGAATACTGCCGAAGGCCTGTACTTTCCGGAGTGGCTCCTGCAAATCGTGGGAGGCAATGTAGGCAAAACGCTCCAGCTCCTGGTTGGTTTGCTGCAACGATGCGTTAAGCTTCCGCAGCTCTCTGGTCCGCAGATCCACCTGCCGTTCCAGCTCCTGCTCCGTCATCTTACGGGCGGTAATATCCTGTGCCGTTCCGCGCAGCAACACCGGCTCGCCCTCGGCATTGAGCGTCACCCTGCCCTGTGCACTGATAATCCGTTTCCGGCCGGTAATCAGGTTCCGGATCGTGTATTCTTCCTCATACTTGCCATCCGGGCCGATCCGGAACGCCCGGGTGGCCGATTTAATCAGCCGCTCCCGGTCCAGTACGTCAACCGCCTGCTCGATGGCCGCCAGGGGTGCATAGTTTCCGGGCAGTCCGTACCAGTCGACCATACGGTCTGAGAAGTAGAGTGTATGGGTTTTCGCATCCATCCACCACGTTCCCAGTTCAGCCAGCTCGATGGCTCCCCGAAGCACTTCCTCTGCCTCAGCAATCTTCTGCCGCGCCCGGACACGGCTGGTAATATCCACGGCCATCACCAGAATGGCATAGATGTATCCCTGTTCGTCGGGCAATGGCTTATAGGTCACATTGACGTAGCCGGTATGCCCTTTGCCATCCCGTACCTGTTCGAGTTTCTGCTCCTCAATATGAACGACTTCGCCCGATGCATAGGCCCTGGCCAATGTCGAAAACAGGTCCTGATGGGTATCCACCGGCAAATAGCCGCTCAGCTTCTGACCTGTCACATCGTCCGGCAGCTGCCACATAGCCAGCAGTTTTTCGTTAGCCGACTCCACCACAAACGCCTCGCCCCGTAACAGGCCGATAGCCACCGGGGCCTGTGCGATCATGTCACGGAACCGGCGTTCGCTTTCCAGAATGCTTTTTTGTGCCGCCTTTTCCGGTCGCAGATCCCGCACCACCGATGCCCGCCCAATGGGTTTCCCCGTTACCGGGTCGGTGATAACCAGCATGGTTCCGTGTACCGGAATGGCCTCGCCCGTTTTAAAATGACGGTACAGTACCTCCCCCGACCAGCGGTTAGTTGCCAGCAGGCTCGGTGCGATCTGCGGAATCACCCGGTCAATTTCTTCCGGCATCAGGTAATCAATATTCCGGCGTCTGGCCTCCTCCGGGCTATCGAGGCCGACCATCCGCTGCCCGGCCGCGTTCAGGTACGTCACCTGCCCGTTCCAGTCCGACAGCACAATGAAGTCCGAGCTGTTTTCGACCAGAAACAGCAGTTTGCGCTGCTCTTCGCTTTGCTTTTTCTCCCCGGTGATGTCACGCAGAATCGAGAAAATGCTGTCCAGTTCGCCGGTATCGGTATAGATCAGGGTAACATGGTGGTTGATCCAGATCATTTCCCCGCTTTTACGGATATACCGGCTATCGATGGTAAAAGAACCGGCCTTCTGTTCAATTTTCTCCCTGAACAAGGCATTCTTCCGCGCAGCATCATCAGGATGGTTCAGGTCGGCATAACTGCCTTCATAAAGTTCTTCGGCAGTATAGCCCGTCATCCGGCAATACCCTTTATTGACCAGCAGAAATTTGCCCTGCGGGTCGCCGATCACTACGCCCACATCGGCATGGTCAAAGGCAACCTGGAACCGTTCTTCCACGCTTTTCAGGGCCGCCTCCCTGCGTTTTTCTTCCGTAATATCGGCGGACATGCCGGTGAAATAATGCGCCTGACCGGCAGTATTAAAGTATGCCCGGCCAATCAGCCGGATCCAGCGCATCTTTCCGTCAACGGGGCTGGTGAGCCGGAACTCAATGACAGCGGGTTTATTCAGACTGGACCGGGGCGTCCGGGCCATGGCATCATAAATCGGTGCCCGGTCGTCGGCGTGAATCCAGTTCAGCATTTCCGTGAGTTTAGGCGACCGGTCGGGCCAGTGGTAAATGGCCTGGCAGCGCTCGTCAAGCTCCATGCGGTCTTCCAGCGCATAGACGCTCCACACGCCCATCCCCGACGCTTCAATGGCCATATTGGCCCGCCGGATGCTGTTATCCCGATCCTGTTGCAGGCGCAGGTGGTCGGTTATATCCTGCATGGCCCCGACCATCCGGACCGGTTTTCCACCACGCCGGATCACATACCCCCGATCCTGAATATACGCATACGTGCCATCAGCCTTCCGGAAGCGGTATTCATCGCTCCATTGGGTATCGCCGCGGCTGATGGCTTTTTTCAGGTGAGCCACCACCTGTTTTTTATCGTCCGGGTGAATATAGTCTGACCACGAGTCAATGGGCTTAGGCGACTCATAGTCTGTATAGCCCAGCAGCGTCTGATACGCTTCATTCCAGAAAATCACATCCTGCACCAGGTCCCAGTCCCAGATCACATCATGGGAGGCCTTTGTCAGTAAGTCAAAGCGCTCATTAGCAATGGTTAAGTCATCGAGGAAACGTTGAGCTCCAGTCGTATGCATCGTACAATTGGGTAAGGACTTAAAAATAAGCAACCGCCCGGTTATTTCTCACGTTCAGGGAAGAATTTGTTTTGGCAGATGTCCGCCGTTAACCAGCCAACAACCGTCCCGAACGAAAGCAGCGCTTTTGTATATTTGGGAAATAACAGCCCTTTCAGAAACAGACCGGTGACATTTACGCTTTATCAAATCGACGCATTTACCACCACCCTTTTCGGAGGAAATCCTGCTTGTGTGGTACCGCTTACCGACTGGTTATCAGACGATATACTATTGAAAATAGCCAAGGAAAATGCTGTCGCGGAAACTGCTTTTTTTGTCGATCAAGGTGAAAACGTGCATTTGCGGTGGTTTACCCCCGAAATAGAGATGGATTTGTGCGGTCACGCCACACTGGCGGCCGCCCATGGTTTACGGACAATACTCGGGTACCCAAAGGAGGAAATCACGTTTAAAACGATAAGTGGTGATTTGATCGTCAGGACCGAAAACGGGCTGTATAAAATGGATTTTCCGGCGAGGATGCCTGTTCCCGACCAGTTACCTGCAACCATCGCCAAATCATTAAGCCACCCACCCCGGGAGGTGTATAAAGCAAGAGACTACCTGTTAGTATATGACAGCGAAACAGCCATCCGGAACCTTACGATTGACCGGCACCTGTTTGATCAGATCAACCTTGATCCCGGCGGCGTCATTGTAACGGCTGTTGGCGATGCGTGTGATTTCGTTTCGCGTTTTTTTACGCCACAGGCTTCAATTTTAGAAGATCCTGTTACGGGTTCTGCGCATTGTTCCCTGATTCCGTTCTGGTCGGAACGGCTACACAAAAAAGAACTATACGCACAGCAGCTATCCGAACGGATGGGCCACCTGTACTGTAAAGACCTTGGCGACCGGGTCATCATCAGCGGACATGCCAAAACCTATTCGATCGGTAGCTTTTGGCTATAACAACCAAAGATATTTTCAAAAACCAATGCAATCACTTCTTTGACATTATCACTTAAACAGATATGACTTGATAGTCACAAAACTTCAAAAACCACATAATATAAATACTTCATAAAGATAAATGCTAAAGAAAGAGCAACTACAAGACATTATTGATCAATTTCCAGAAGAAACCCTAAAAGAGAAAGCATTTTTCGGGATTTATCACTATGGTAATAATACAGACGAAAGCTTTATTAAAGCAAACACAGAAGGGCTTCAATTATTTGCCCTTCAACTATTAAGGTCAACATTGGATATAGATTCAACTCCTTTAAGAGCTAATCAAAACACTATTTCATTAATTTACGATGAAGATTGGATAGATGAACATAGCGACACGCTCATTCAATACGTTCAACCAGTTTTTGAAAAGCCAGTACCAAAGATTATCAAAAAGAACAATCCTTACTTTTCCGGCAAGTTAGTTGGATTAGTTTTTAGTCTTTTCGCATTACTCGTTGCTGTTTCATTACTTATTGGTGTTGTGACACTATTAAAGTGGTTACTGTGGTAATAAGTGCTCTGTCGTTATTTATGTTTATACGAAATAACGACAGAGCACTTATTACCAATTGGCACATCTCAATATATACTAACAGTGGTGGCACGACCCGGTATCCCCGACTCTGAGGGGCGTCCTCCGCTCGTGCCACCACTTGCTGCTCCTGTTAATTACAAACACCCCATTACCCCACAACCGGCTTTGGCAAGTCGTTGAAATCTTCGTCGGTTAGCTGAATCGCGGCGGCGGCGGTGTTTTCCTCGAGGTGTTTGACCGACGAGGTGCCCGGAATTGGCAACATCACCGGCGAGGCCGCCAGCAACCAGGCAAGGGCAATCTGGTAAGCCGTGGCGTTGTGGCGCGCCGCTACTTTCTCAATCGCTTTTTCGGCGGACAGGTTGCCACTCGCCAGCGGATACCACGGGATAAAGGCAATCTGATGCTGCTCACAATAGGCCAGTACGTCGTTCCATTTCTGCTGTCCGAAGTTGTACATGTTTTGCACCGACACCACGTCCACAAACTTCCGCGCGTATTCGATATCGTCAACGCTCACTTCCGACAGGCCGATGTGCCGGATGTAGCCCTGTTGCTGCTTTTCTTTCAGGAAGTCCAGCGTCTCGTCTTTCGGCACCTTCGGATCGAAGCGGTGCAGCTGGTACAAATCAATCCGGTCGACCCGCAGGCGCTGTAAACTGCCTTTCAGGGCTTCGTCGAGGTGCGCCGGACTGGCATCTACCGGCCATTGGTTCGGGCCGGTTCGCAATAAACCACCTTTCGTACCGATAATCAGTCCTTCAGGATACGGATACAGCGCTTCGGCGATCAGTTCTTCTGACACATGCGGGCCGTAGCTGTCGGCGGTATCTATAAAGTTAATGCCTAAATCGAGGGTATGCTTCAGCACCCGAATCGCCTCATCATGGTTTTTAGGCGGCCCCCAGATGCCGTCGCCGGTGATACGCATGGCACCGTATGCCATCCGGTTTAGGGTTAAATCACCTACTGTAATCGTCCCTGCCTGCGCGGCAAGGGATGCATTTGCTCCTTGTTCTGCTGATGTCTGCATAAAAAACACTGGTTTCACAGGGTCTCGAATGACCCTTCCGGTGTAATAACAAAAAAAGCTATATGATCGTCCTTACCGCAACATTAGTTTTCTGTTAACAAGGCATTGGCTACAAAACGAAACTTTTTTGACCACTTCCTAAATTAGCTTGCATTTACCACCTAAGTCCTTATAGATTACCCTGTTTGTAGTCCTTCAACCCTATACTCCCATGAAAAAAGCAATCCGTATCGTTGTATGGATTATTGGCGGCATTGCCGTCATCATTTTCGGCATTGTCAGTTTTATTGCCGTCCGAGGTGTGCCTACCTACGAAGCACAGAAATTACCCGACTACCACGTCGACGTTACACCTGCCCGCATCGAACGGGGCGCTAAAATTGCCCAGCTGCTCTGTATTCAATGCCATCGGGGCGAAGGGGCCCAGCTTACCGGCAAACTGATTGCGGATGCACCCAAGGATTTCGGGCAGATTTATTCAGCTAACATTACCCAGGACAAGGAAGCCGGTATCGGTACCTGGACAGACGGCCAGCTGGCCTTTTTCCTCCGTACCGGCATTCAGCGCGACGGTTCCTACAATCCGCTGATGCCTAAATTCCCGAACATGGCCGACGAGGACCTGAAATCGGTTATAGCCTGGCTCCACTCCGACCGCGTTGAAGTCCAGCCAACGAAAGAGGAAGCGCCGAAAACCGAATACAACTTCCTGATCAAGGCGCTGACCAACACCGTGATGAAGCCCTACCCCTATCCGCAGAAAGCCATTACCGTGCCCGACAGCACCGACCGGGTGGCCTTCGGACGGTACATTGCCAACGGCATGGTGGGTTGCTACGCCTGCCACTCGGCCGATTTTAAAGCCCTTAACGACATTGAACCCGAAAAATCGCTGGGGTTCTACGGCGGCGGCAACCCGATGCTGAACCTGGAAGGCGAACTGGTACCGTCGGCCAATATTACCTTTGATGACGAGACCGGTATCGGTAAAAAATACACCGAAGAGCAGTTTATCAAGGTCGTCAAACAAGGGGCCCGGCCTGACGGATCGGTGACGCGGTACCCGATGGTTCCGCACGTTACCCTGACCGATTATGAGGTCGGTTCGATCTACCAGTACCTGAAAACTATTCCCAAAATCAAGAACAAGGTAAGTACCTCTGAATCCGGCGCAGTAGCGCAGAAATAGCGTTTCCGGCATCCCGGGCCGGCCTGGTCCGGGATGTAAACGTTTAATATAAAACAAATGACATAAGTGCCGTGCTGTTCATTTTCAGCCATATATCTGCACGTATAAAAACAACTTCTTGCTTTTATCCAATATCCTTTATACTTTAGCCCTCCCATCCCAGCCAGCATTGGCAACTTGTAAAGCATAGGGAGCGTACGTTTATGCTGCAGAAAGACAACATCGGGCGCTAAAAGCCCCCTTTTCTTCGTTGTGAATTAACGTGGTTTGCACCACGACATGAGCGTATCAGTGACGGCTGTCAGAGCAGGTGTAGCAGGAGTTTCGTGAGAGTAGTTCAGCCGTAATTCATATAGAAACGTTCGGGAGAACGCTTCGTTTTGTACTTAACTAGTCTGTTATGCGGATATTATTCTTGCTGGCAGCTGCGTCGGGATTGACGTGGTGTATGCCGACATTTGCCCAACCGGCTCCGGAAGTCCATTTTTGCGGTGAGAGCATTCCCCAAAACCTGCCTTCGGTATCCCAACGCTGGTTGCGCACCCTGAATCGTCAGGCATCGTACATTGAGCATCTGACCACCCTTAAACGCCGCGCTTCTGCCATTTTCCCCATCATTGAGCCGATTATCGAGCGCTATGGCATCCCGAAAGACTTTAAGTATCTGCCGCTGCTGGAAAGTGCCGTTGTGGCAAGAGCAGTTTCCCGACGGGGAGCAGCCGGTTTCTGGCAAATTATGCCGCAAACGGCCAAACGCCTGGGTCTGAGTGTTGCCAGAGGCAGGGACGAACGGTTTAACCTGACCAAAGCTACCCACGCTGCCTGCCGCTACCTCAACGATCTGCACGATCAGCTGGGTTCCTGGATGCTGGTAGCCGCCGCCTACAATGCCGGGCCAAACTACATACAGGCCCTGAAACGAAGGTATCCCGAACGCCACCCGATTACGCTTCCCTTCCGCGCCCACGAAACCAAAGCCTATATCTATCAGGCTGTTGCCATCAAAGAGCTGCTGACCCGGCCATCGGCCTACCGCGATTTTCTCAGCGACCGCGCTCTCGCACAACTCAATAAACATACAGACGCCCTCCCTGCCACAGAAAAGCAAGCTATTCTGGCTTACTATGAATCAACCGAAAAAGCAGGCCGTGGCGACGGTAGTCCCAGCGAAGGTACGCTTACCGCCTCTATTTCGGACAATCCTATGCTAACCGATACCGCCACTGTGGCACTGCTGACCGATGAGCAGGATCAGCAGGAAGCCGTAGCCGAAGTGTCTATCCTGGACGACGAACCGGAAGCCGAAGAAGCTCCTTTATCGGACCCGGCTCCGGTTGCGGTGCCGTCTCAGGCTCCCGCCGCCACCAACTTTGCCTCTACCGATGCCACCAATCAGTTGCTGACCCGCCGGATTGGTACCGAACCGCTGACCGAAGGCCAAATCTGCATGTTTGAAGTCATCCGACCGGATGTGCTGAACGGAATTCCCGTCGCTGTGGGCGATGTACTGTATGCACACGTCGATATGATTGAACCTACTTCGGGACGGGTATACCTGCGAACCGATAAACTCATGTCCGGAAAAACACAGGAATCAATTCCGCTGAAGCTGTCGGCGGTTGAACGGACTAAGCAGCCAGGTGTACCGATTCCGCTCCGCGATGAGCTCGCCGAAGGCTGGCGGCTGAAATGGGAGCAGTTATAGCGACTGACCATGTCACAACCAAAAAGGCGGAGGGCTATCCCTCCGCCTTTTTGGTTCTCAAACGTCAATACTAACCCTGGATAGATTTATTGTCCGTAGCAAGTCTACACCACATAGAAAACAAAGATTTTTATATTGCTTATGTGCCTATGTGGTAAATCAACGCTACTATTGGTATCGCTTAAAACCGGGTAAAATTAGTTTTCAGGTGTGACACCTATATAATCTCCTAAACCGTCAGATTTGACACAGGTTCCAGTACTTTAGGACCCTGGCTGTTAATTTCTGATACGTACAGTTCGCTGGTAATATCAACGCTCAGGAACGCCTCCTGCATTGCCTTACCGACCTGCTGAGCGATTTCCGCATTGGCGCTCAGGGCAAACATCGACGGGCCGGAACCCGAAATGCTGCAACCTAGGGCTCCGTGTGCCAGAGCAGCCTGTTTCACTTCATCAAACTGCGGAATCAGAATCGACCGGACCGGCTCAATGATCACGTCGACCAGCGAACGGCTGATCAGAGTATAGTCGGGTTTCATCAGACCGGCAATCAGACCGGCCACGTTCCCCATCTGAATAATCGTGTTCTTCAGCGAAACCTCATTGCGCAGGATAAAGCGGGCATCTTTGGTATTCACCTCAATATCAGGATGTACAAGGGTGGCGTGCATCCCGGCTGGTGTATCAATCCTGATTACGTCCAGCGGATTATAGCTGCGGACAACCACAAAACCACCCAGCAGCGACGGCCCGACGTTATCGGCATGTGCCGACCCGCAGGCAACCCGCTCCCCTTCCATCGCAAACGGCAACAGGTCAATCGTTGACAGCGGACGGCCCAGCAACTCGTTAATGGCATACACACCCGCTACGGCACTGGCCGCACTTGAGCCTAATCCGCTTCCCAGCGGCATCTGCTTATGCAGGACCACATCAACCCCGACATCCGTCCGGCCGATATGTTCCAGGTATTTCTGAATGGCAATACCGGCCGTATTCCGCGCGGCTTCACGCGGCAGGCGGCCTTCATCGCCCAGAATATCAATAATGGTGACGCCCGGTTCGTCGCGGCGCGTCAGCACAACTTCATCACCTGGCTGATCAACGGCAAAGCCGAAAATATCGAAACCACAGGCCACATTAGCGACAGTGGCAGGGGCAAAAACACGTACAGTTTCCACAGTGGCAAATAATTCAGATTACAGAATCACTCTGTTTACGGCGCAAAAATAGCTGAATCTCACGAAAATGGGGGCAAAATCCGGTACGAATCCGGGAAAAAGATGCATCCTGAAAATCCGGACTTATTGTATCTTCGCCCTACCCTAAAACCAAACTTCATGAAAAAAGTACTGCCCCTTCTTTTCTTATCAGCCTCCCTGCTCCAGGTGAAGGCCCAAGTAGCTCCGCCTCAGACACTTCAGGAAGCAAAACCCGAACTGGCCGGTATGAGTTCCGAACGGCTGCAACGCCTCGACCGCGTCATGCAGGAGTACATCGACAAGGGCTATCAGGGCGGCATCGGCGTACTGATTGTCCGGAACGGTAAAGTTGTACACCACAAGGCATTCGGTTACGCAAACCCTGACACCAAAGAGCCGCTGAAACGCGATGCGATTTTCCGGATTGCGTCGCAGACGAAAGCCATCGTAAGTATAGGCCTGATGACGCTTTACGAAGAAGGCAAATTTCTGCTCGACGATCCGGTTTCCAAATACATTCCGGCATTTAAAAATCCGGTGGTGCTGGATAAGTACGAGCCAAAGGATACAACCTACACAACGGTGCCGGCCAAACGGGAAATTACCATCCGCCAGTTGCTGACGCATACGTCGGGAATCAGCTATCCGTCGATCGGCAGCAAGGAGGCCGTGGCGATTTATGCCAAAAACAACGTGCCCAGCGGTATCGGTACGCCAACCTACAAACTGGCCGACGTAATGGGCCGCCTGGGTAAGCTGCCCCTGATGCACCAGCCCGGCGAAAAATGGACCTACGGCTTGAGTACGGATGTAGTCGGCTATCTGATTGAAGTCATCTCCGGTCAACCGCTCGACCAGTTCCTGAAAACACGCCTGTTTGATCCGCTCGGCATGAACGATACCTATTTCTATCTGCCGGTGAGCAAACAAAACCGGCTTTCGCCGATCTATACCGAAGGACCTGACAAATCGTTACAGGTTGAAAAAGGGACACGGGGCGTATCACCGGACTATCCGAAAGCCACCAACGGAACCTATTTCTCGGGCGGGGCGGGCCTTTCATCGACCATGTACGACTATGCCATTTTCCTGCAAATGCTTCTGAACGGCGGTGAATACAACGGCAAACGGATCCTGAGCCCGATTACGGTACGGACGGTGCTGTCGAATCAGATCGGTGACCTCTCGCTGGGACAGGATAAATTCGGCCTTGGCTTCAGTCTGGCATCGGACAAAAGTGAAGCCCGGATTCCGGTTTCGGAAGGCTCCTTTGCCTGGGGCGGCTATTTCGGTACAACCTACTGGGCAGACCCCAAAGAAAAGGTAATCGGGCTGATTTACACCCAGAAAGTGCCAAACAGCTATCCTGACCTCGGCGACAAATTTAAAATCCTGTTATATCAGGCCATTACGGCTTCGTACGCACGGTAGCCGTACCGGGTGATTTCAGACGATTTAACGTGTAGCAAACCAGCCGGTTTGCTACCTTTTTTTTGCCGTCTGCCGACCGCAGATTACCCAGTGTCAGCTCATACACATAGCCTTTTTTCAGCTCGCCGAGTGTCAGCGATACCGTCCGTTTGTCGGCCGACAGTTTCACATCCGAAACCGCTACCGGCTGGCTGTCCGTTTCGGGCGACCCATAGGCGCGGTGGTATTTGTAATAAAACCGGCGGAAGGCATAACTGGCAACCTGCCGAGCAGCTGCTTCGTCGAGTGGCTGCGAAAAGGTCAGGTCGAAGCCGGTGGCCGTCAGATGCATGTCCATGAGGTCGAGCGGAACGCCCTGTTTATAAACAATCCGCTGCAACCCGCGGGCGCCCACCCAGCCGTGATCGTTCTGACCAACCCACAGGCTGCCATCGGGCGCAAACGCCAGCCGGTTATTACCCATCCTGAGGCCGGCCTTATCCATGAACGGAATACATGCCCCCTGCAACTCGCCGTCGACCTCATCGAACAGCACCCGGACGAGGCGCGGGAAATCCATTTCGCCCACGAACAGCTGCCCGGCATACGGCCCGAATTTACCGCCGGTCTTATCGGCCACCATCTGCGTCGGTGAGTGGGCGATGCGCTGGTGCGGAAACGCCACGACTTCACGGGTACGCATGCTGTCGAGCTGTGCCGGTGTCAGGGTCAGCGGGTCGATGTCGGGGAAGCCTTCCCGCCAGACCAGGCTTGCAGGGTGGCCATAAAACTTTCCTTTTTCGACGTAGTACAGTTTGCTGGTCCCCAGCCAGTCGCCCTGGTTGTCGGTCACCAGCAGGCGGCCTTTGGCATCGAAGCCGATCCCGTTCGGCGACCGGAACCCCGAAGCCCACGGCGTCAGCTTGCCGTCGGGCGACAGCTGCATGACCCAACCGCGGTAGGGCACACAGGCATACATCCGCCCCTGCCGCCCCAGCGAATCGTACCGGCCACGGATTTCGTCGCGGATACCGGCCCCGTTCGAAGCCGTGTTGAGGCTGAAATACAGGTTCCCTTTGGCATCTTTCACCGGCCCGAATGCAAACTCATGGTAGTTACCCGACATCCCGAACTGGTCCGAAACAGTCTCATAGCGGTCGGCCACGCCGTCGCCGTTCGTATCTTTAATCCGCGTCAGTTCAGGGCGCTGCATGACCAGCACTTCGTTGTTACTGACGGGTATAACGCCCAGCGGATCGTGCAGTCCTTCGGCGAACAACGACCATTTTCTGGTTTTAGGATGATACATCATCACCTCCCCGCGGTGAAAACAGGCCACCAGCCGTCCGTCGGGCATAAAGGCAATGCCACCCGTTTCAACAATCAGGCCTTCGGGCGTCGGAATCGTTTCGACAGTATAATAATCCGTTATGGTATCGGCGGGCGCGGCAACGGCCAGCAGGGTTGATAAAAAAAGCGTCAGCAGCATGAATGAACGTTGTTAAGGGACAAGCATTGTTACGGAAAACTGACGGGTACCCGCCGGTAACTCCAGGCGGCCGTTTTTCGCCGATGCCACCACATTATTGATCCGGGTCTGGTACTGTACGCCCTCCTGCTGATCGAGCAGGAACGTAACCGGCAACTTTCCGGCCGACAGCGTAAACTGCCGCACAAGCCCCCGCTTACCCGGAACAGCCCTGATGAGCTCCGTAACCTGCACACTGCCCAGCGAGTAGCTGAATTTCGGATAGCGGTTCACCAGTTCGTAGCCCTTGAACTGCGGCACCGGGGTGGCAGTGCCAATGCGGAACGGGAACCCCGACCGGTCGTTATAGTAAATATCGCCGACCACCTTTGTCAGGCGGTTGCCGTTGCCTTCCCAGTGGCCGTAGCTGTCGACAAACCCGCCGGTCCAGGCATAGCGCAACCGGCACGAGCCGGCATCCCAGCAGTACGACTGCTGACCGGCCGTAGGGTCGGCCGGCAGGCCAACGGCAATGGCAGCCGGACCGCATTCGGGCATAAAAGTCCGGTAAAGCGCCGGAAACGTCATCTTGTAGGGATGGGCCGATTGTTTTCCGTGGGCCGCATGATCGCCGGCATCCGCCCGCTTCGGTACATACGGATCTTCGTCAACCGGTGGCAACCGCTTCGGCTCGCGGGTGGCGTGGATGACCCCATACATCACATACCCGTGCCCGGGGTAGGTACACACAAACGGATAGGCACCTTCGTCGAGCGTCAGGGTCAGCGTATCGGTATGGCTTGGTTCCAGCAGCGGTATGTTGGCGATCACCTCCGGCAGGTTCGGTACATAGTTTTTCTTCGCCCCGTCAGTGCCCATTTTCAGCGCCGCTTCCACTACTTTCATGCGCGAATTCGGTCGGGTGACCACGAGGTTGTGCGACATGTCATCGGCATTTTCGAGAACGATCCGGAAACGAGTTTTCGGTTTTACCACAAGCCGGGTCTGTTCGTACTGAAGACCGGCCAGGGCACGGATAACGATGGTTGTATCGGCGTAAGCAGCTGTAGCACCCTGGCAAACAGGTGGTTTAGTAACAGCAGGCTCAGCGAACAGGTGCAGCCAGAGCCAGAACGAGCTTATGAAATAAAACGTTGACAGCATGGGGTAAGGTATCAGCGATCCGGATAGGCCGACATGACGACGGAATTACGGCATACTCAATGCCAGGCCGCCGCCTGTTTGCCGCCTATATAATCAGAAGAGGCAGAAACGTTAGCTTTTTTACTCTTAAATTTTCCTAAATATGCCGCACATTATACAGGTGTTCGCTCGTTTTTGGTGAAAAGACCTATTTTTGCATAAGTTAGGCCGACAGACATCGTTGCCGGTCGGGTAGTACGATCTTGTCTACGGTCTCTTCGTCTAACGTTTTAATGGTAAGCAGCAGTGGCTCGAAAAAAGAAAAAAGTTGGCAAATATCCCGCAGGCCTGATTTTGTTCAGCATGACGCTGGCGCTGTTTCTCATTGGTTTTTGTGGCTTACTGGCTATTCAGTCAAAACGGCTGGTGACCTACATCCGCGAGAATTACGAGGTGCGGGCATTTCTTGACAAAGACGTAAAGTCCGCTTCCATCGAACGGGTAAAAGAGTCGCTGAAAAGCCGGCCGTATGTGGCCATCGCCAACGATACGCCACAGGTTTCATTTGTCTCGAAAGAGCAGGCCGCCCGCGACTTTATTGCCGAAACCAAAGAGAATTTCGAGGAATTTCTGGAAGACAACCCGCTCCGCGACAGCTACCGGATTAAACTCCGCGAAGACTATTTTGACGAGACCAAACTGAAAGCCATCAAAGACGATCTGGACCAGATCGACGGCGTGGCCGATGTAGTATATCAGGAGAATATTGTGGACAGCATCAACCGGAACATCACCAAAATTTACATTGTGATGTCCGTTTTCGCCGTTTTTCTGCTGCTGATCATCGTTGTCCTGATGAACAACACTATCCGCCTTGCCCTGTATTCGCAGCGGTTACTGATCCGGAGTATGCAGCTGGTAGGCGCCACCAACGGCTTCATTACGCGGCCATTTCTGGTGCGGGGTGTTGGTCAGGGCTTTATCAGCGGCCTGATTGCCGCCGGTTTAGTAGCCGGTACGCTGCAGCTGGCGCTGTATAACCTGCCGGAGCTTACGGTATTGCAGGAGCCTGTAAAGCTCGCACTGCTGCTGGGCGGTATTATTTTACTAGGCGTTTTCATCGGCCTGCTCAGTACGTTTCAGGCCGTCAACCGGTATCTGGGCGTACACCTGGACGATCTTCATTAACCGATTAACGAACCGGCGCCCGCAGGCACCGGCAATTCTATAAATTCGTAAAAACATGGCAAAAGTCAGTCCTAGAGGAAAAGAAACAACAGCACCGGAAACGGCAGAAAGCCAGCCGGTTGTATCACGGTTTACGAGCACCCCGAAGCCCGACAAGGCAGCGGCGCTTCCGTTCGGTAAAACAAACTATCAGCTGATGGTCGCCGGTATTCTGGTCATTCTGCTGGGTTTCTTCGTGATGACGCTGGATAAAGAGACCTTCGGCTTCGGCGCACTAGGCCTGACCGTTGGTCCGCTGATCGTTATGGCCGGTTTCATCGTTGAATTCTTTGCGATTCTGAAGAAGCCGAATCAGGCATAATCATCCGTTTCCCCAATCAGCGCAAGGCCTTGCCCCACCGGTAAGGCCTTGCGCTGATTCTGCATTTTATACCCATTCATGGACATTCTACACGCAATTTTTCTGGCCATCATCGAGGGCCTGACCGAGTTTTTGCCGGTGTCGTCAACCGGCCACATGATCATCTACTCGTCGCTGGCCGGTATTGCGAGCGATGAGTTCACCAAGCTCTACACGGTAAACGTGCAGTTTGGCTGTATCCTGTCGGTACTTGTCCTGTACCGCCGCCGCTTCCTGATCGACACCCGGACGCGGGAGTCTGAACTGGCCCGCTGGTACACCCTGCTCCCGATCTCGATTCAGCAGAAACTGGGTTCGTTTGCCGGTGTAATCGACTTTTACCTGAAGCTGTTTGTGGCTTTTCTGCCCGCCGCCGTTATCGGTTTCCTGCTGAACGACTTCATCGACTCACTGCTAGAAAACGTGGTTGTTGTGGCCATTTCCCTGCTCCTGGGCGGCATTGTGCTGGTTTATATTGACCGCATCATGCAGCAGCGTACCCGCGATTACGACGTAACGTTTCCGGAAGCCCTGCGCATTGGTTTCTTCCAGTGTATTGCCATGATTCCGGGCGTTTCGCGGTCGGCAGCTACCATTATCGGGGGTATGTTCCAGGGCCTTTCGCGCACCCAGGCCGCCGAGTTTTCGTTTTTCCTTGCCGTGCCGACCATGGCGGCAGCCACGGGCTATAAACTGCTCAAAACCTACAAGCTGCTGAGCCCCGACGATGTGCAGATACTGCTGATCGGCAACGCCATCGCCTTTGTCGTCGGGCTGCTGGCGATACGCGGCTTTGTCGGCTTCCTGACCCGTTACGGCTTTAAAGTTTTCGGCTATTACCGAATTATCCTCGGCCTGATCCTGTTAGGTCTGGTAGCATCGGGCGTTAAACTGGATGTCATCTAAGCAGCCGGTATACACAGGCTGACGATTGGTGTCGCAGCTCCGATACAGTATTTATGTCAACTGATTCTGCATTGAAACCAGAAAATCAACCGGCCGATCCCGGGCAGGTTATTCTCATTGATAAGCCGCTCGAATGGACCTCGTTCGATGTCGTCAAAAAATTAAAGTGGGCCTGTAAGTTTAAGAAAATCGGCCATGCCGGTACGCTTGACCCGCTTGCCACCGGTCTGCTTATTCTGTGTACCGGTAAAAAAACAAAGGAAATCGACAGCTACCAGGCACAGGAAAAAGAATATACCGGTACGCTGGTGCTCGGCCGTACGACCCCGTCGGTCGATCTGGAAACGGAGTTTGACGCCGAATTCGACACGTCTGCCATTACCGCCGACGATGTCAGGGCAGCCGTAGCACAGCTGACCGGCAGTATTCAGCAGATTCCGCCGATTTATTCAGCCATCCGCGTCAACGGCGAACGGTTGTATGAACGGGCTCGCCGCGGCGAAACCGCCGATCAGGTAGAGGGTGGCATCAAAAGCCGGACCGTGGAGATCTCAGCCTTCGACATTACGACTGATACCCTGGGCACCGACCCGTTTCCTACGCTACATTTCCGCATCGTTTGTTCAAAAGGCACGTATATTCGCAGTCTGGTCCGCGATCTGGGCCTGCTGCTGCAGAACGGAGCGTATATGAGCAGCCTGCGCCGCACCCGGATCGGTGCTTTCCGGATCGAAGAGGCCGATTCTATTGAGGGATTTATTGAGACGTTTAAAGCGCAGCCAGTCTGATTATCAGCCGGTGTGCGCCTGTTACCTATGATTGTTCATACTAGTTTAGATTCGTTTCCGGAACTCTCCTATTCCGTCGTGACCAGTGGTACATTCGACGGCGTTCATCGGGGGCATCAGAAAATTCTGGAACGGCTGACAGAGGTTGCCCGCGCCAATAACGGGCAATCGGTACTGCTGACGTACTGGCCCCATCCACGGACGGTGGTGTCGAATGATAGCCAGAACCTGAAGCTGCTGACCACGCTCGATGAAAAAATCGCCCTGCTCGAACAGGCGGGGGTCGATCATCTGGTAGTGATTCCGTTCACGCGGTCGTTTTCACAACTTACCTCCGAAGAGTTTATCCAGTCGATTCTAATTGATAAAATCCGGACCAGAAAACTGGTTATCGGCTATGACCACCGTTTTGGCCGCGACCGCGAAGGCGGGTTTGATTACATTCAGAAACATCAGGCAGAGTACGGCTTTGAGGTAGAAGAAATTCCGCGTCAGGACGTAGAAGCGGTCGGTGTCAGTTCCTCGAAAATCCGGCAGGCTCTGGCCGACGGACAGGTACAGACCACGATCAAATTTCTGGGCCGTCCCTACAACCTCAACGGAACGGTTGTTAAAGGCCGGCAGCTGGGCCGGACCATCGGCTTCCCGACGGCAAATCTGCAGGTCGACGATGCCAATAAGCTTATTCCGGCCAACGGCGTGTATGCGGTCGAAGTACTGTACAAAGGCCAGACGTTCGGCGGGATGACCAATATCGGTTTCCGGCCGACGGTTGCAGGAACGCACCAGACCATCGAAACCTACATTTTTGATTTTGACAAGGATATTTACGGCGAACATATCCGGTTACTGTTCCGCGAGTTCATCCGGTATGAGCAGAAATTCAGTGGTCTGCCCGCACTGATCGAACAACTCGGCAAGGATCAGGCGCAGGCCCGCACGCTGCTCGGCCTCTAAAAACAAACGCCCGGCTTCCTGAACAGAGGCCGGGCGTTTTATGTTGCAGGCTAATTCAGCCTTTCGTGCGGTACAGGGTGCCGTTTTCAACAACGTACAGCATACCGTCCATAGCCACAATCAGGCTTACGTCTTTCAGGATACCATCCGGCCCGATCTGCTCATAATTGCCATTGACGTCGGTCCGGAACAGCGTACCGTCTTTCTCGACACTCCACAGGTAATTCTGGTCGGCCACCATCGCTACCGTATTTTCCCAGTCGCCTTTTTTGCCCACCTGCTGCCACGTCATGGAGCGGATACTGGTGCGGTAAAGCGTACCGTTTTCGACAGTCCAGAGGTAATCACCCATCGACTCCAGCATGTCGGCATCCTCAAACTCGCCTTTGCTGCCAATCTGCCGCCACGTGCCGTTTTTAGCGGTTTCGTACAGCGTGCCGTTGGTTTCGATGCTGTAAAGTTTACCGTTCATGGCTACCATGCCTTCGGTATTCTGCCAGTCGCCGGTTTTACCCACCTGCCGCCATCCGCCCGAAGCAGGATTTGTGCGGTACAGTGATCCATCCTCAATCGTCCAGATTTCACCGTCCATGGCTACCAGCACTTCGGCGTGATCAAATTCGCCTTTGGCGCCTATTTGTTCATAATTCCCCTGTTTGTCGGTTTTAAATAAAGTGCCATCCTGCTCAATACTGTATAAATTGCCGTTCAACGCGGCAACAGCAATCGTATTCTGCCAGTCGCCGGTTTTGCCGACCTGCTGCCAGCGTTGGGAAAAAGCGACATGCCAGGTTAAGCTGATCAGGAAGATTAGAAAGGTACGTTTCATTGGTTTTATGCCATTGATTTTGTGCCGTATCTCCATGATACGGCAGCATTGCGGCGATCGAAAATAAAATGCAGCTAAAATTCAGTCAATATTTTACCCTGTATATGCTACGATTTTACCAAAATAGTCCTTTTTTGTAAACGCCTTACCAAATAATTATCCGTTATTTCCGGTATATTTAACTAATCAATTTTAGTGTAAACGTTTACCAAGGGCAAACACACCTGCGGTAGTCCATTTGATAGATTGACACAGCAATCAGGGGCGGGGGATGGTTATACCTGCATGATAACACTAGCCGACGCGACCAGTTTACTGGAGCAAACAACCGACTTATTGCATAATTCGCCGACATCCGAAGCAGGCATACCGTTACTGGATCAGTGGATCGGCGCCTTGCGGCAAGCCCCCAATACGAAACCGATTGCGGATGCGCTTGCGACCCTGAAAACCCGGCTACAGGCTGAACCGGCCGATGAAGCCGCTGTCCGGACGTCACTGGGGCAAGTTGCAGACTTACTGTCGGCACTCAGTCCCGAAACCGGTTCCGAAGGCGAAATGCCATCGCTGCTGGAAGGATTGGCCGCTGCTCTTCGTGAAGCCGGTGAAACATCTATCACCGATTAATTGTTACGCCAGAAACCAAACCGTCAGTCAGTATCATGAAACTTACGTGGACGTACTACCCCAAAGACGACACCTCATCGGTCACGCTGACGGTCATTTATATTCCCGCGCTGGACAGCTATAAACTGACCCACGGGGGTTATCTGACCCCTGATAATGTGGCCTATGTCGATCGCGAAACCTACCGGATTTTCGATAACGGCCCGCTGCCCCACCGGCGGGATGCGTTCCAGCGGCTGCTGCGGATCAGTATACCCGATATGGCGACCGAATCCTTCCGGTTTCAGGAGCTGGCTGTACATCTGCCGGATCAGCAGTAAATGAAGCGTTTATGACCTCCTGCTACTAACTCCAGGGCCTGGCTTTAAAGCGCTTCCGCATCAGGCCGTCACAGCAGATTTCAGAACGATCATCCATATACGCAACTGATCAGGCAGTTTGTGGGCAGCACTATCGACGCGCTTACCAGCAAAGGCATTCGCCCGACCGGCAACGCTTTCTGCCCGGTAAACAGGCCGTATTATTAGTTATTTTTTACTATAATATATAGTTTATAATAACCATTAACCGATCGGATTATTGTTTCAGAAAAATACGACATCATTAAAAAAAAAGGCATCATCTTTAAAGATGTATAAGTGAGGATATTTATGCTTATAATGCCATGCGGGCCGCGCATCCTTTGTGGCCAGGACAATCTTTAGAAAATCAACATAATCAATGATTCTTTCGTGTTCATCAACAATGCGTTTTGACTGAAGCCAGGTCCAGAAATCATCAGCAGACTGATAGAATTCCCAGTTATTATGATTAAATAAAAACCGCCAGCCTTTGCAGGATCTGCCAAGGTGAATCTTTTCGGTAAATACGTTCTTCCTTGCTTTAAACGCCGCTAAATCCCCTTTTTCTGCAATACTGAACAATTCCTGCCAGTCATTTTCAGTAGGTGGTGTACGTGCATAGTAATTCATTGTGATGGGTGGTAAATGCCATAACTGAATAAGTGTCTGTTTATCTGCCGGATAGCCATGTACATTTACATCAATATACGTTTCGGGGTGAAAACAACAATATTTTTACATATATAATACAGGAGTTTCTTTTTAAAATTTAATTATGCACTTTTTTACTCGTTTCTATTTTAGCATAAACATGAATAGCTACACGAAAAACAAGTTTAAAATGACAGTTATATAATTTATTTATATAGATTTTAATGAACGTAATGCATAAATTTTAATCTCATTTTTCTGCTGCAAAAGGCATACAGGCAAACAAATTTGAAAAAATTTAAGTTACTTTAAATGTACAGCCTGTTTACTTAAATCAAGTAGTTGGTTTAAGCCATTCCTAAAGCAATAAACTTGTGAAACAATCATCTCTCCGCCTCGTCACAGACGAAGCGCTGGTAGCGCTGTACCTGAACACCACCCAGGAGCGTTATTTTCAGCCGCTCTACCAGCGTCATTACAGGTTAGTGCTCAAGCACTGTCTTACGTTTACAAAAGACCCGGAATTAGCGCAGGATTTCGCCCAGACTGTTTTTGAAAAAGCGTTGATTAACCTGCACACCTTTAAACACAAAAGTCGTTTTTCGACGTGGTTATATGTACTGGCGCGTAACTATTGCCTTTCCCAGCAGAGGCGCGATAAGTCCTTCCGGTTTGTAGCGCTTGATGACTATGTGATTACGTTAGCAGATCCGGCCCCGGCGGCCGAGTATCCGTTCGATGAGTTTATCCATATTTTACACCAGTTACCCGATCTCGAAAAACAGATTCTACGTTTACGGTACGAAAATAATCTGAGTATTCCGCACATTGCGGAACAGGTGAATATGCAGCCCTCAGCCGTGAAAATGCGGTTGAAACGCTGTCGGGATAAACTCCGGAAGCAAATCGGCAGCCTGCCATCCTGATATCGTTATTCTGTAAACACCAGGCAGAACAGCCGCATAACCTTTGCGTGTTATGCGGCTGTTTTTTTTCAAAATAACTTCCGCAATAATTAGATTTTCTCCCTGTTTTTTTAAATTATTGCCAGTCATTTACCCTACTTGACCCTTAACCTTAGCAAACATCAATGACCCGCCTGCTTAGCTTTTACCGGCTGATGGCAATCCTGTGCATCAGCCTGCTGCACCTGTATGCAGGAGCACAGTCAACCGCCCCGCCCCAGGCCCCCGGACTGACCTTTATCGCCCGGTTTAACGTAACGATCGGTCCTCCCTACGTCGTGGGAGAAACGGCCCACGGCCTGCGCCGGATTATTCCGATTACCGGCGGCACCATCGACGGCCCGCAACTTAAAGGCACCATTATTCCCGGCGGTGCCGACTGGCAGGTCGTCCGTAAAGACGGAGTTGCCGAAGTAGAGGCGCATTATCAGTTTAAAACCGATGATGGTGTCACGATTTACATTAAAAACGTTGGTCTGCGTGTGGCCACACCGGAAGTTGCCGCCCGCATCGGTCGCGGCGAACAGGTCAGCCCGTCGGAATATTATTTCCGGACGGCGCCGAAATTTGAGGCCCCGGCCGGAAAATACGCCTGGCTCAATGATGCCCTTTACATTGCCAATGCCTACCGCAACCCCGATAACGTGGTCATCGACATCTGGCAGGTGCGTTAATTCCTGAAAACTACCCTTAACCAATTGATATGAAAACCCCTCCTTTCCGTGCCGATCATGTGGGCAGCCTGCTCCGGACTCCGTCCGTCAAAGAAAACCGCCTGAAGTGGAAAAAAGGCGAAATCACAGCCGACGAACTTCGCGCTATTGAAGATGAGGCCATTAAAGAAACAGTACAGCGGCTTGAAGCCACCGGTATGCGTTCAATTACCGACGGTGAGTTCCGGCGGGATTATTTTCACCTTGACTTCCTGAAAGAACTGGACGGCGTCAGCGTTACGGGCGGAATCGATGCAAATCCGCACGCCAAAGTCGCTGAAGACGGCTTCAAACCACCGGTTCTGAGTGTAACGGGCAAGCTCCGGCACCGGAAAGACATTCAGGTAGATGACTTCAACTTCCTGAAATCGGTCGTAACCCAAACGCCTAAGGTCTCGATCCCGTCGCCGACGATGATTCACTTCCGGGGGGGGCGTAAGTCGATCGACATTCAGTCGTACCCCGACATGGATCAGTTCTTTGCCGATCTGTCGGCGGCCTACCGCGAAGAAATTGACCATCTCTATCAGGCCGGTCTGCGGTATCTGCAACTGGACGACACCAATCTGGCTTACCTCTGCGACCCTAAAATGCGGGCGGCAGCGGCCGAACGCGGCGAAGACCCCAACGAACTGCCCCGCACTTATGCGCGGCTGATCAACTCAGTCATCGACAACCGCCCCGACGACCTTACCGTTGGCATTCACCTGTGCCGGGGCAACTACCGGAGCACATGGTTTGCGGAAGGCGGTTACGAACCCGTCGCCGAAGTGTTGTTCAACGAGATCAACGTTGATGCGTATTTCCTGGAATACGACGACGAGCGCTCCGGCGATTTCGCGCCCCTGCGGTTTGTACCCCACCACAAAATGGTGGTGCTGGGCATTATTTCGTCCAAGGTAAAAACCCTGGAGCCCATCAATGACCTCTGCAAACGCATTGACGAAGCAGCGCAATACATCCCGCTCGACAACCTGTGCGTCAGCCCGCAGTGCGGTTTTTCATCAACGCATCATGGCAACGACATGACCCACGATGACCAGTGGCGGAAAATCGAACTGGTGGTCAATACGGCCACCAAAGTCTGGGGTACGCCTTAACCGATTCCTTCCCTTGCCGCATGCTGTTGTGGCATCATGCAGCGATCTCCTAACCTTAACTATATGACTGTCAGTGTCCGGTCACTCATTGACCAGCGGCCCATCTCGGGCCTGCAATACGCCACGATTCTGATTTGCTTCCTGATGAACATGCTCGACGGCATGGACGTCATGGTGATTTCCTACGCCGCCCCCGCCATTGCCAAAGGCTGGGGGGTTACACCCGAAGCGCTGGGCATAGTGTTCAGTTCGGGGCTCTTCGGGATGACGTTCGGGGCGTTGCTGATGGCCCCCTATGCCGACGTTACCGGCCGTAAGAACATGATTCTGCTCAGCGCTTTCTTGATGGGCCTGAGCATCTACCTGACGGCCTATGCCACCAGCATTACGGCCCTGATTGCGTTCCGGTTTGTGAGCGGGCTGGGCATCGGCTGCATGCTGGCCAGTACCGCCGCCCTCGCCGCTGAATATACGCCCAACCACTCCCGTGACTTCTGGGTAAGCTTTGTGGTAGCTGGGTATCCGGTCGGGGCCGTGGTGTCGGGACTGGTTGCGGCCAAAACCATTCCGGCATCGGGCTGGGGTTCCATTTTTCAGCTGGCGGGGGCAACGACGTTCTTCTCGCTGCCGCTGATCTACTTTTTCCTGTCCGAATCGCTGGACTTTCTGCTAAAGTCACAACCGAAAGCCTCTCTTGAGCACGCCAACCGGATATTGGTAAAGATCGGCGCAGGCCCTATCCCGGCATTACCCGACAAACCGCTGAAACCGTCCGGCATTCCTGTCAAATCGCTGCTGAATGAAGAGTTTAAGGTGTCCAGTATTCAGCTATGGGTTGCTTTGTTTCTGGCCTTTGCCACGCTTTATTTCCTGACCAGCTGGATTCCGAAACTCGCTACCAATGCGGGATTATCCATTGAACTGGCCATTTATGCCGGCACGGTTTTCAACGTCGGCGCGTTTTTCGGCATCGTTACGCAGGGGTATTTCTCCAGCCGGTTTGGCCTGAAAAAAACAATCGGCGTCTTTCTGATCATGACGGGCGTGCTGATGGCGGGCTTCAGCCTTTTCTTCGGGTCATCGGCGCTGCTGCTGGTGTTCGGGCTGTTAGGCTTCGGAATTCAGGGCGGATTTGTCGGTCTGTATGCCGTGGCGGCGCGGCTCTACCCGACGGAGTTCCGGACAACGGGCGTCGGCTGGGCAATCGGTATCGGGCGGCTGGGCGGCATTATTGGTCCGGCAGTCGGTGGCGTTCTGATCGGCATGGGCCTGTCGATGACCACTAACTTCCTGATTTATGCCGTTCCGACGATACTGGCCGGTCTGATGACGATCTACATTTCGTCGAAAAGCATCAGCTGACGGGACAAAATTATCTATTCTGTCGTCCTGCGTTTTTTTGTGGGCTGACAAACACTAACAAATTTCATCCGTTTCGGGTGCCTGACATAATGCAACCCTTTATCACGAATGCAACCCAACACGCTGACCAGACCGCGATTGTCGCTGATGGTCAGTTCTACACGTATCAACAATTGCTGGATGCTTCGGCAACAATGGCCGGCTGGCTGCTCGATGGCCGCGACGACCTGAGCGAAGCCCGTGTCGCCTTCATGATCACGCCGGGCTTCGACTATGTCCGCGTACAGTGGGGCATCTGGCGGGCAGGCGGCATTGCCGTGCCGCTCGCCCTCTCCTATCCGCCCCCGTCCCTGCGCTATGTCCTCGACGATACCGGGGCCGACATTGTTGTAGCCGACGCTGCCTACGCCGGGATACTGGCACCGCTGGCTGCTGAACGCGGTATCCGGCTGTTGGTATTGGAGCAGGATGAGCCGGCGAATCATACGCTGGCATTACCCGTACTGTCGCCGGACCGGCGGGCCATGATCCTGTACACCAGCGGCACAACCAACCTGCCTAAAGGCGTCGTCACCACCCATGCCAACATTCAGGCGCAGGTGTCGACCCTGGTATCGGTCTGGCACTGGTCTGCTAACGACCACATTCTTTGTGTGTTACCGCTGCACCACGTGCATGGCATCATCAACGTTGTTTCTTCGGCGCTCTGGTCGGGAGCCACGGTTGAGTTCATGCCCAACTTCTCGGCAGAAGGCGTTTTCGGCGCTTTTGCGCAAGGCGCCATCAATGTCTTTATGGCGGTGCCGACCGGGAGCAACTTCCGGCAGACGAGCAGCAGGCCATTTCAGCGAATCTGGCCCGCTTCCGGCTGATGGTTTCGGGTTCGGCCGCGCTGCCGGTCACCGTCATGGAAAAATGGCAGGCCATCAGCAGCCATACGCTGCTCGAACGTTACGGCATGACCGAAATCGGCATGGGCATCAGCAATCCGTATGAGGGCGAACGGCGCGTGGGTGCCATCGGTCAGCCACTGCCGGGGGTGCAGGTCCGGCTCGTCAATGAGACCGACGAACCCGTTCCGGACGGGCAGCCCGGCGAGATTCAGGTCAAAGGCCCGAATGTGTTTCTGGAATACTGGCAACGGTCCGACGCCACGCAAAAGGCGTTTACCGCCGACGGCTGGTTCCGTACCGGCGACATTGCCGTCAACGAGGACGGCTACATCCGGATGCTCGGCCGCGACTCCATCGACATCATCAAATCGGGCGGCTACAAAATCTCCGCCCTTGAGCTGGAAGAAGTCCTGCGGATCCATCCGGCCGTGAGCGATTGCAGTGTCATCGGCGTTCCCAACGACGAATGGGGCGAAGTCGTTTCGGCGGTATTGATTCTGAAAGACCCCGCTGTTTCGCCCGCCGACATCAACAGCTGGCTGCGCGAACGCCTGCCCGGCTACAAAATCCCGCGCCAGTACCGGATCGTAGCCGAACTACCGCGCAATGCCATGGGCAAAGTGACCAAAAACGACCTGAAACCTTTGTTTTTACCCAGCTAAACCCTTTTTCTGATGATTATTTACGGAGTTGCAATACTGGCCTTCTGTTATATCACGGGTCAGCTGGCCGGTGAATTTCTCGGCAAGGCGCTTGGCATAGATGCCAATGTAGGCGGCGTAGGCTTTGCCATGCTCCTGCTGATTCTGATTAACGACTGGTTCGCAAAGAAGGGCGGTCCGGATAAACTGACTGAAAACGGAATTCAGTTCTGGAGCCAGATGTACATCCCGATTGTAGTGGCCATGTCGGCAGTCCAGAACGTAAAGGTGGCCGTTTCGAGCGGCCTGATTGCGATTCTGGCCGGGATTCTTCCGGTACTACTCTGCCTGACGATGATTCCGGTATTGGCAAAACTTACCAAAAAAGCACCTCAGCATGGAGATTATAGTCCGGTTTCTTGATAAAAACGGGCTCATTGTGGCCTTTTTATGCGTAGGTATAATTACCTACGCTTCTGCTGTTTTGTCAGACCGGCTCACCAACCGCAAAATTCCGGGCTCGGCCATTGCCATTCTCATGGGGCTGGTACTGGCCTATATCGGCGGCAGGGTAACGGGCGGCGAAAAAGGCATTGCCGACATTAAAGCCCTGTCCGGTTTCGGGATTATGGGCGGTTCGATGTTCCGCGACTTCTCCATTGTGTCAACGGCTATGGGGGCCAGCTTTGTGGTGATGCGCAAAACCGGCTGGGTCGGTGCCTTATCGCTGTTTCTGGGCATCGTGCTTTCGTTTATCGGCGGGGTGCTCGTAGCGCTGCTCTGGGGTTACACGGATGCCATTAGCCTGACTACCATAGGAGCCGGCGCCTGCACCTACATTGTGGGGCCGGTAACCGGCGCGGCCATCGGAGCCAGTTCGGATGTGATGGCCCTGAGCATTGCCGCCGGTGTGGTAAAAGCCGTTTTTGTAACCATTGCCACCCCGTTTCTGGCCAGATTTATCGGTCTTGACAACCCGCATACGGCCATGATTTTCGGCGGGCTGATGGGTACTACCAGCGGCGTATCAGCCGGTCTGGCGGCCACCGACCCAAAGCTCGTACCGTATGGTGCCCTGACCGCCACGTTCTATACAGGCCTCGGCTGCCTGTCCTGTCCGTCTGTTTTATACCTTCTGATGCGCATGCTCTTCGGAAACGGCTAACAGAATCTTTACCCGCATATACATCCGGCCGGATCAATTGGAAAGATAACCACAGAGATTCGCGGAGGACAGCAGAGTCTGCTGTAGCTTCTGAACTGTAAGCTGGCAAACTAATCAGATAATAAGCGTATTAATGAAAATCGAACACATTGCCATTTGGGTCAATGATCTGGAAACAATGAAGGCATTTTATATCCGGTATTTCGGGGCGACGGCCAATGAGAAGTACCACAATCCGGTGAAACACTTTCAGTCGTATTTTCTTTCGTTCGAAGATGGTTGCCGGCTCGAACTCATGCAGCGGCCCGATATTGCTGACGCCCCCAAAGACTACAACCGGCAAACCACCGGCCTGATCCATTTTGCGGTTTCGGTGGGTAGCCGGGAAAACGTTGATGCGCTCACCGAGCAACTCCGGCAGGATGGGTTCCCGATTGCCGGTGAGCCCCGAACCACCGGCGACGGCTATTACGAAAGTGTCGTGCTTGACCCCGAAAACAACATTATTGAAATTACGGTCTGAAATCAGTGGTGGCAAGGCGTGAAAAAGCCCCTCGTTAATTAGCCCGTTCCAACCATTTCACCGCTCATAGACTCTTATGCAAAACACCCGATAACATGAAAAAACATCTTCTACACTTTATTAGCCTCAGCCTGCTCTTTAGTGCCTGCCAGGAAGCCAAACCAGATTGCGGCTGCGACGGTAGTGGCGGCACTGTACTTACGGACAGGCTTGCCGTTTATACAAACACTCAAATCAGGACGTTAGGCACTGGAGGCTACTTTTTTACAGTTTGTAACAACGACAAACTTAAAGAAAAGAATATTCAGGCAGGTGATACTGTTTATGTAAGCGGCGTTACAAATAACTCCTGCTATAAGGGCGAGACACTTATAGCGCTGCCAGGCTATATCAAGCTGACAGAACTCAGGAAAAAGTAATCTTGATGTTCAGTGGTGGCACGAGTCAAAGTCGTGCCACCACTATAGCCTCCCCTCTATACCCTACACCCGTTCAATCACAACGGCATAGCCCATGCCGACGCCGACGCACATTGTTGCGAGGGCATAACGCTTCTGCTGTTTCCGGAGCTCAAGCGCGGCCGTTTGCAGCAGGCGCGTCCCCGACATACCCAGCGGATGACCCAGGGCAATGGCCCCGCCATTGGGGTTAATGCGCGGGTCATCGTCGGCCAGGCCCAGCTGACGGATGCACGCCAGCGACTGCGCCGCAAACGCTTCGTTCAGTTCAATCACATCCATATCGGCCAGCGTTAATCCGGCTTTGGTAAGGGCTTTCTGCGTGGCCGGTACCGGCCCGATGCCCATAATCCGCGGCTCAACGCCTACAACTGCAGAGCAGACAATCCGTGCCACAGGCGTCAGGCCGTAGCGCGTCACCGCTTGTTCCGACGCGACCAGCATCGCCGCAGCCCCGTCGTTCAGACCGGCCGCATTCCCGGCCGTCACTGTACCGTTTTTGCGGAACGACGGCTTTAGCGTAGCCAGGACCTCAAGGCTCGTTCCGGGCTTAATAAACTCGTCTTTACTGAAAACCGTGGCCGGTCCTTTTCTAGCCGGAATCGCTACCGCCACAATCTCTTCGGCCAACCGGCCTGCGGCCTGCGCTGCGGCTGCTTTCTGCTGTGAACGCCAGGCAAACAGGTCCTGATCTTCACGGCTGATGCCATACATATCTACCAGATTTTCGGCCGTCACACCCATGGCATCGGTACCGTACAACTCGTGCATTTTCGGGTTGACAAACCGCCACCCGAAGCTCGAATCGAACATCTGCGCGTCGTTGCCGAAGGGCTTCGCCGTTTTTGAAATCACCCACGGCCCGCGGGTCATGTGCTCCATACCACCGGCAATGAACACATCGCCGTCGCCGGCTTTAATGGCGCGGTTGGCGTGGATCACCGCCGACATCCCCGACGAGCACAACCGGTTAACAGTTTCGCCCGGAACGGTATACGGCAGACCGGCCAGCAGCAACGCCATGCGCGCCACATTCCGGTTATCTTCTCCCGCCTGATTGTGACACCCAAGTATCACATCATCAATACCTTCGACCGGAATAGCCGGATTGCGGGCCAGTAATTCCTTAATTGGCAACGCCGCCAGATCGTCGGCCCGCACCGGCGACAGGCTCCCCCCAAAGCTCCCGATCGGAGTCCGGACGGCATCTATAATGAATGAATCCATATATTTCTAAAGAGTGAAAGAGCGATAGAATATTGTCAAAGAGTGAAAGAATGAAAGAGCGAAAGAGTGGCTTTCGCTTACACTGCCGTAATAGGAGTTGCTGGTGTAGCGGGTCGCTCTTTCATTCTTTCGCTCTTTCACTCTTTAAACCTCGCTTCCGTCTTCGCGCGGACCTCGTCGAGGGTGGCGCCGGGCATAAGGTCGATCAGGGTGAGCTGACCATCGGGATAGGCGAACACGGCCAGATCCGTGATGACCATGTCGACCACGCCCATAGCCGTCAGTGGCAGCGTGCACGACGGTACAATTTTAGACGAGCCGTCGGGGTTGGTGTGGGTCATCGTGATGATAAGTCGTTTTGCGCCTTTGGCGAGGTCCATCGCCCCGCCAACGCCTAACAACGGTTTGCCCGGCACCGCCCAGTTAGCCAGGTTCGCCGCCTCGTCCACCTCCAGACCACCCATGATTGCCACGTCGATATGCCCGCCCCGGATCATGGCAAACGAATCGGCACTGTCGAAATAACTACTGCCTTTCAGCGCCGTAACCGGAATTTTACCGGCATTCACCGGATAGTCCATCGCTCCCCCGCCGTCGGCCGGTACGGGGCCGACGCCCAACATACCGTTTTCGGTGTGCAGAATAATGCCGTGCTCTTCCGAAATCAGATCGGCCACCAGCGTCGGGATACCAATGCCCAGGTTCACAACATCGCCTTTTTTAAGCTCGGCCAGCGCTCTCCGGGCCATGTGCATGCGGGCTTCGTCCACCTTTTTCGACGACGATACCGACGCCGACGAACCAAGGTCATCAAGCGTCAGGGTGGCCTGTACGAGGTAATCCACGAAGCAGCCGGGGGTATGCACATATTCCGGCGCAATGGTACCCACCGGCACGATTTCCTCTACTTCGGCAATTACCAAATCAGCTGCTGTGGCCATGGCCTTGTTGAAGTTATTTTCGGTCATGCGGTATTGCAGGTTGCCGGCCGTATCGGCCCGCCATGCCCGGATAAACGCCACATTCCCCCGGATGGCCTTCACAAATACCTGCTCCACACCATCGATCACTTTGGTTTCACGGCCCTGCGCCAGCGGTGTACCGGCCGACGTAGGCGTGTAGAAACCGCCGATTCCGGCCCCGCCCGCCCGGATGGCTTCGGCCAGCGTACCTTGTGGCAGCAGTTCATAGGCAACCTGCCCGCTCTGAGCCGCCTTAACGGCATCGGGATTGGAGGTAAAAAACGAGCCGATCATTCTGCTGATCTGTCCGTTCCGCAGCAGCCGTCCACCACCCAAACCGGCCTCTCCGGTATTATTACCGACAAACGTCAGGTTTCGGGTTCCCAGTTCGGCCAGGGCATGCATCAGGTGTACGGGATTGCCGGTCATGCCGAAGCCGCCCTGAAGCAGTGTATCGCCCTCTTTGACGAGTCCGGCTGCGGTTTTTATATCAATTATAGGTACTTGTTTCATTGGCTTATCATTTTTGCCACGAAGGCGCTAAGGAATAAAGGAGCACGAAGAAGGAAGAACACTTTGTGCCGCTTTGGTTCTTACAGTCTTTGTGGTTTCCCATTTTTTACCACGAAGACGCTAAGTAATGAAGCAGCACGAAGAAGGAAGAAAACGTCGTGCCCCTTTGGTTCTTACAGTCTTTGTGGTTTCCCATTTTTGCCACGAAGGCGCTAAGGGATAAAGGAGCACGAAGAAATAAGAAAACTTTGTGCCCCTTTGGTTCTTACAGTCTTTGTGGCTTTCCATTTTTGCCACGAAGGCGCTAAGGAATAAAGGAGCACGAAGATTAACGAACACTTTGTGCCGCTTTGGTTCTTACAGTCTTTGTGGTTCTTCATTTTTACCACGAAGGCGCTAAGGAATAAAGGAGCACGAAGAAGGAAGAACACTTTGTGCCCCTTTGATTCTTACAGTCTTTGTGGTTTTCCATTTTTACCACGAAGGCGCTAAGTAATGAAGCAGCACGAAGAAATAAGAAAACTTCGTGCCCCTTTGGTTCTTACGGTCTTTGTGGTTCAAACGCCTCAAACGGCAGACCGACATAGTTCTCAGCAATGGTGGTAGCATACGCCTCCGACTGACCGATGTAAGTAAACTTCGCCCGCTGAAGCTGGTACTGAAACGACCCGTGTTCGTCTTGTTTGTGGAACAAGGTGGTCATAAAATTTGAGAAATCCTGCGCCCGCCAGATGCGTTTCAGCGCCGTTTCGGTATACCGGTCCAGGCCGCGCATTGAGCCGTTTTTGTAATAATCCACCAGCCCGTCGACCAGGTGTTTCACGTCGGCAGCAGCCAGATTCAGCCCCTTGCCACCGGTTGGCGGCACGATATGAGCCGCATCCCCCGCTAGAAACAAGCGCCCCGCCTGCATGTTGTCGATCAGGTAGCTACGCATCGGCGTGATGCCTTTTTCGAAGATGGGGCCGGTTTGCAGGCTCCATCCCGGCGTACCCAGCCGCACCGACAGCTCATCCCAGATCTGATCGTCAGACCAGTTGTCAATGTGGTCGTTGTTATCCACCTGAATGTACAACCGGCTGACGGTCGACGAACGCAGGCTGTGCAGCGCAAACCCCCGTTCATGATACGCATAAATCAACTCGTCGGTCGACGGCGCAACGTTGGCCAGAATGCCCAGCCAGCTGAACGGGTAAGTAATCGAGTACTCGTTATACAGCTGCTTCGGCAGTGTTTTCCGGCCGATACCGTGGAAACCGTCGCAGGCCGCAACAAAGTCGCAGTCGATGACGCCTTTTTCGCCCTGCTGCTCGAAATGGATTTTTGGTGATGTGGTATCAAATCCTTCGATCTGCAACGCCGGAGCCTCGAACAACAGTTGCCCGCCCCCGGCCAGCCAGGCATCGGTCAGGTCTTTAACGACCTCCTGCTGCCCGTAAATCGTGATGTCGCGTCCGTTGGTCAGCTTGCCGAACGGTACCCGTACCCGCTCACTGTCGAAGCTCAGGTAAACGCCGTGGTGCAGGTGTCCTTCGCGTTCGAGGCGACCGGCCAGCCCGAGGCCCTTGAGCATGTCAACCGTATTTTGTTCCAGCAACCCGGCCCGTACGCGGGCTTCTACGTACTCACGGCTCCGGTGTTCGATAATGACCAACTCGATACCGTGCTGCTTCAGCCAATGGGCCAGCATCAGCCCGGCCGGTCCGGCGCCGATAATTCCTACCTGTGTCCGTATGTGTTTCATCTTAGTTAGATTGATTAAGTCGCTCCTGATCAAGCACTTCTTTTGCCGAATGGAAAGCTTCGTTGGCCGCAGGCAACCCGCAGTACAAGGCTGAGTGCATGATTACTTCTTTAATTTCTTCTTCCGAAACGCCGTTGTGTAAGGCGGCCCGCACGTGCATCTGAAATTCCGCTTTCCGGTTCAGGGCAATGAGCATCGAGAGGGTAATCAGGCTACGGGTATGTTTAGAAAGCCCGGAACGGGTCCAGATGTCGCCCCAGGCGTAGTTGGTAATGAATCGCTGAAAATCAGCCGTTAAATCGGTCATTTGAGCATTGGCTCGGTCGACGTGAGCATCGCCCAGCACCGTCCGGCGGACGTGCATGCCCCGGTCATAGGCTGTACTGCCGACCAGAAAATCAATCAGCACCTCCGCATAGCGGGCCGGCAGCTCAGTGCTCGCCAGATGGCGGGCCGGTAATACCCGCAACCGGGTATTCGGAATGTTCGCGACCAGAAACTCCGCCTGCTCAACGTTGGTAACCGGATCTTCATCGCCGGTAATGACCAGCGTTTCCACCGGAATCCGGGACAGTTCCGACCGGAAATCGGCATCGCGGATGGCTGCACAACAGGCGGCATAACCCGCCACCGGACTGCGCAGAAACATAGCTTTCGTCTCCGCCACCCGCTCCGGATTATGTTCGCGGAAATCAGCGGTAAACCAGCGCTCCATCGTATCGTCAACGATGGCCTGCATGCCTTGTGCGGTAATGGTGGCGATCCGGCCGTTCCAGCGTTCGTCGTTACCGATCTTCGCGCCGGTATTGCTGAGCACCAGCTTTTGCAGCCGTTCGGGGTGGTGAATACCCAGCCATTGGCCAATGAGACCGCCCATCGACAGGCCGCAGTAATACACCCGGTCAATGTTCAGGTGATCCAGTAAGTCGATGACATCCTGCCCCAGCTGATCAATCGTATACGGGCCGGGCGTGACGGGACTTTTGCCGTGGCCACGCGTATCGTACTGAAGTACACGGAAATACGGCAGCAAATGGGGAACCAGTTCGTCCCACATCATCTGTTCCGAGCCCAGCGAATTAGAAAAAAGCAGTACCGGGCTATTGGGCGTGCCCTGTAGCGAATAGTTGAGGTTCATGGTTTATCGGGTAAATGGCAATCCGTGGCGACGCAGCGTTACAGTCCGCTTTCGGCCAGTATCTGATCAATAATTGCCGCAGATTGTCCGGTTGAATAGTCCGGTGTAAATAAGGTTTCCAGCCCGGTAAGCGGTAGCGACATACCGGAAAGAACGTCTTTCAGGTGCCGTTTTTCGGCCACCGCCACCACGCAGGCCTGCTCGACAAGCTCATGAGCGGCCGCTTTGCCGATTTTTCCGGCCAGTGCCAGCGACACGTTTTCGGCATAAATCAGGCCGTTGGTCAGTTCCAGATTATGCCGCATCCGGTCAGCATCGACCTCCAGATGGGTGAGCAGGTCGATGACTTTCTCCACAACTCCGGCGGTCAGCTGCATGATATCAGTCAGGGTTTCCCATTCGGCATGCCAGCTGCCTGCCGACCGTTCGTGTTCCTGCACCATCGTCGCATAGAGCGTACTGATCAGTCCCGGCACCCGTGTAGCATTGGCCAGTATTGCTGCCGACGTAACCGGGTTCCGTTTGTGCGGCATGGTACTCGAACCGCCCTTACCGGCGGCTTTCCCTTCGAGGACCTCCGCCACTTCGGTTTGCATCAGCAGCGACACATCTCTGCCGATTTTGCCCAGGGTACCTGTCAGCAAACCCAGCGATGCTCCGAAACCGACCAGCGTTTCCCGCTGCGTATGCCAGGGGGTAGCAGGTGCCAGGTCCAGTAATTCCGCCAGAAAGGCGACCACCTCAGCGGTGATGTGTTCGTTGCGGCCCCCGACGGCGCCGCCTGCCTGTACCCGCAGCAAACGGGGGCTTTCCTGTTCAATCCGTCGCCGGACCTCCCGGACGCCCGTCAGCCAGTAGGCAGTTTTCAGGCCAAAGGTGATCGGCTTTGCCTGTTGCAGCAGTGTCCGGCCAATCATAACGGTTTGCCGGTGCGTTTGTGTCAAGTCGGCCAGCCGTTGTTCAATCCGGATAAGTTGCGGGAGCAACCAGTGCAGGTAATCACGGATTTGCAGCACCGTCGCCGTATCCACAATATCCTGACTGGTAGCACCGAGATGGACAACCTGCGCCGCCACGGGGTCTTTTTGGCGCACGAGTGCCGTAAGCTGTTTTACCAGCGGAATCGCGGCATTGCCGCCAAGAGCCGTGTCCTGCCGCAGTCTGTCTATATCCAGGTCCTGCACTGAACAAGCCGCCGCAATTGTCTGCGCCGCCGAATCCGGTATGTGTCCGGTACGGCTCTGCGCTTGTGCCAGCGCCGCTTCAACAGCCAACATGCGGCTTAGCTGTTGCTCATCGGATAAAATGCGCCGGGCGGCTTCGCTATAAAACAGGTTGGTGTACAGGCTCATGGTCGTATGTCCGGGAAGTATGCCTTCCCGTTATCAGATGTCAAAAAAAACGGTTTCGTGCCCGCCCTGCATGTGAATGTCGAACACATAGCCACTGCCGGTCTGCCGCGCAATCAACGTTGACCGGCGGTCAGCAGGGACCTGGTTCAGGACAGCATCCTGTGCATTGGCGGCTTCTTCGTCCGGAAAATAAAGCCGTGTGTACGTATGAATTAACTGCCCGCGCATGAATATGATCACGTTCAGGTGCGGTGCCTGCCCGTCGACCGGCCCCGGCTTCACGGTATGAAACACAAACCGGTTCTGTGCATCCGTACCGGTACCAAAGCGGCCGAAGCGCCGGTTATACGCATCCCAGATTTCGATCATGGCATCTGGAATCAGCTCGCCCTTGGCGTCGAATACCTGTCCGGAAATGGTAATGGCGTCCGGTTCGTCCAGCGGATTAACCAGCTGATTGTCAGCCAGACTTTTAAAGTCATACAGGTATTGCTCCGGTACCAGCCCATAGGCAAAATAAGGACCGACCGTTTGCGATGGCGTTTGTAACATTATCAGATCAGGTTCAGGTTAAACAGTTTCAAACGGGGTTGCCTTATTGCCGCGCAGGACAAAATCAAACCGGTAGCCAAGTGCAAAGTTGGGTTCGGTCACGCCCAGATCAAAACATGAAATGAGCAGTTCACGGCCTTTGGGCGGCACACCCAGAAAAATCGGGTCGTGTTGCAGCAGCGGATCGCCGGGGAAGTACATCTGCGTCACCAGGCGGGTAGTGATATTAGGCCCGAACAGCGAAAAATGGATGTGATTCGGCCGCCAGGCATTGTAATGATTCCCCCACGGATAAGCCCCCGGCTTGATGGTGTAAAACTTGTAATAGCCGTTGGCGTCGGTCATGACCCGCCCTGTTCCCAGAAAATTCGGGTCCAGCGGGGCATCGTGCTGATCGACTTTATGGACGTAACGACCGGCAGCATTGGCCTGCCAGATTTCCACGAGTGTGTTCGGAATTGTCCGGCCGTTTTCGTCGTACACATACCCGTGCACCACAATGCGCTCGCCCATTGGTTCGCCGTTTTTGCGGGCATTCCGGGTCAGGTCATGATCGAGTGCCCCGAGGTTAATGTCACCGAAAACCGGCCCCGTCAGTTCCGACAAACTTTGTCTGATGACCACCAGCGGTTTAGACGGTGCCCGCAGAACCGTCGATTTATAGTCGGGTGAAAGGTACGGCGGCTGCACGTCCCGGTCGAATAAATTAGTTCCGAGCTCACTCATTGTCTATGTACAGGTTAACAGGAATGTTCATTTGCAAAGCTATGAGCGGGGTCATAAAAAATCCTGGATAAACAAAAATTAAACTTGTACAAACCGAACATTACTGAGATATTAAGGCCGGTTTTTATCTTTTTCAAACATACAGTGCAACTCCTCAAAAACTTTGAAGGCCTTTACGGTGATAAACAGCACCCGTTTGCCGACGGTTTTATTCATCATGAGCTACTGGAGGTCCGCAGCCGGTTATACGACTGGGACATTGACGAGCACCTGCATACCGATCTGGTACAGGTATTTGTCTTTAGTTCAGGAACAGGTGCTTTGTTCTCGGAGCGCCGCCGGCTTGAGCTTATTTCGCCGTGTGTAGTGTTGATTCCGTCGAATACACTGCATGGTTTTTCCTTTCAGGCCGACATGGTCGGAGAAGTGTTTACAATCCGCGAGCAAATGCTGGAGGCATTATTTAAACACCTGCCCCACATTCTACTGGAAATCAATCAGTTTAAGTTGTTCAGCTTTCCTACAGAGGACGCCTCACTGACAAAACTACATCTACTGAAAGAGCAGTTGTGTGAAGAACTTATGCATGAGCATGCGGAGAAAAACACTGTGTTACAGCTCTTACTACAGCAGTTCTGGCTGCAGCTGTACCGGATCAGTCTGGCGATTGACATACCTCTGCCCCGATCTGACAACCGGACGCTGGCCTATTTTCAGGCGTTTCAGAAAGCCATCCGTCAATCTGTCAATGAGGTACAATCGGTGCAGGCCTATGCCGCGGGGCTCAACATTACCACGGTTCACCTGAACCGCATTTGCCAGTCGCTGGTGCAGAAATCGGCCCTTCAGGTCATCCACGGCTTTGTAATCGGCGAGGCCCGTAAGTACCTCACCCACACAACGTACTCGCTGTCTGAAATCTCGTACTTCCTGAACTTCAAGGATCCGGCTTATTTCTCACGGCTCTTTAAGAAGGAGACCGGCCTCTCGCCAGGGGCTTACCGCAAACAAACCAAAAAATGATACTTTTATCCCATGAAACGGGATGACAGTTTATGGAAAGCAATTTTAAAAGACTAGACCAACTAACGAATCAACTGCCACAAACCATGGGAATTGAAGAATTTGTCATAGCACGTGCGCATCAGCAAGGCCTTGCTGAAGTGGAAAAGAAGGGCGAGCAAAAGCCCTCGACTTAATGATTCGTGCCCTGATCCGTGAAACCGATTTCGACGATGAAAAAATAGCCGGTATGGCAGGTGTGCCTGTAGAGCGGGTCGCAACGTTGCAGAAAAAGCGTTCCTGACCCGGCGACCCGACTGCTCAGGCAAGCAAATTGTTCAGGTTAAACGCAGTATCGGCAAGCTGAGCCGGATCCGGCGTTATACCGGCACTCAATAGCTTTCTGGCATTCAGATGATCAGCGGGGCGGTTTAGCGAGTCCACACCGATGAGCCGGCCGTTTTTATAGTAATATACCGAAAATTTCTCCGTCGCCGTATCCCCCCGCACAACCGCCTGGTCATAACCGGCCGATAGCCCGGCCATTTGCAGCTTCAGGTGGTATTGATTTGTCCAGAACCACGGAACCGCCTGATAAGCAACCGGATGACCTGTCATATGGGCTACTGCCGTCTTCGCCTGGTCCACCGCGTTCTGCACCGACTCCAGCCGCAGGCGACAGCCCGCATACGGATTATGGTGGTTCGCACAGTCGCCGATTGCGTAGATGTCAGGCGCCGACGTCTGCTGGTATTCATTCACCAGGATTCCGTTTTCACAGGCGATACCGGCATTCATTGCCAGCGTGGTTTCCGGAATAACCCCGATACCGGCCAATATGCAATCAGCCGCTACCGTTTGGCCGGTGCTCACCTGGATCAGATGTCCGCCGGTTTCGGCTGCCTCAATGGCTTCCACGCCGGATTTAAGAAACAAGGAAACGCCCTGGCGCTCATGCACCGCCTGAAAAACATCCGAAAGCATCGCCGGTAATACCCGTTCCATGAGCCGCTGCTGCGCTTCGATCACCGTCACCTGCTTTCCTTTTTCAACGGCCAGGGCCGCCAGTTCCAGCCCGATAAACCCGCCGCCGATGATCGCCACGCGCTGTGCCTGTGCCAGCCGTTCGCCGATCCGCCGGGCATCCGTCAGATTCCGCAGGTACCCGATGTCTGCTGCATCTGCTCCGGGCACACGCAGTAACCGGTTTGCCGCCCCCGTTGCCAGTACCAGCTGTGTATATGGAATCCTTTCGCCGGTGCCGGTAATTACCTGCTTTTCTTCGGGCAGAATACGCGCGGCCTGCACACCCAACCGCAGCGAAATGCCGTTGGCATCGTAGTAGGCCGGAGACCGGAACAGAATGGCTTCGTCGGTTTGCTTCCCCTGCAAATACCCTTTCGATAGCGGAGGCTTCTGATAGGGCAACGTCTGTTCGTCGGAAAGCAGGACAATCGTGCCGTCAAATCCTGCCTCCCGCAGCGACGCCGCCACCTGCACCCCGCCGTGCCCCGCCCCGATAATGACTACCTGTGGTTTCATTGTTTCTCCGGAATGCGTACAATCAGCCCGTAGAGGGCGCCGCTTACCCGCACCTGACAACCTAACCGGCTGTTGGCCCGGCGCTCGGCACTGGCCCCTCCGAGCATTTCGTCTTCTTCCTCTTCCATGACCGGCAACAGGTCCAGAAACGCTTCGTCGACATACATGTGGCAGGTTGCGCACATGCACGAGCCGCCACATTCGGCCACAATGCCTTTGACATCATGCTGCACCGCGCCTTCCATCAGGGTTGCGCCCAACGGCAGTTCCACAAGGTGCTCTTTACCGCTGGTTTCAATGTAGGTTACTTTGGGCATAGCTGTATTCTTTGTAAGAGGTTGGTTTTAAATAAACTGCTTACCGCCATCGACAACGATGGTTTGACCGGTGACGAAATCAGCGAGCGACGAGGCCAGATACAACGCAGTACCGGCGATGTCTTCTGAGGTCGACGGCCGTTTGATGGCCCCGCGGTCGACGCCGTATTCACGGGCGTTATCCATCAGGTTCAGACTCGCTTCAGTCAGGGTGAAGCCCGGTGCAATGGCGTTGACGTTGATGTGGAAGTTGCCTAACTCCTTCGCCATTGACCGGGTCAACCCGATGACTCCCCCTTTGGATGCTACGTAGTGCGACCAGTTTGGTGATCCGCTCATGACGGTTGCGGATGAAATATTGATAATTTTCCCGCCCATACCCGTTTCCCGGAACCGGTCAATCATCGGCTTTGCAACGGCCTTTGAACACTGCCAGACGCCTTTCAGATTCACGTCCATCACCAGATCCCACTCGGCTTCTGCCAGTTCGTAAAACGGTTTGCGGTTCAGCGTGGCATAGATGGCTGCATTATTGATCAGCACATCAATCCGGCCGTATGTTTCCATCACCGCAGCGACCATCGCACTAACCGATGCCTCACTGACTACATCGGCCACAAGGTCCAGGCCGTTCACCTGTTGCGGCGTTTCTTCCGCCCCGGCCTTGTTTTTATCGCAGGCAATGACAATGGCCCCCTGTGTCGCAAACGTATGGGCAAACGTCCGTCCCAGGCCACCGGCGGCACCGGTAATGACGACTACTTTCTCCTGTAAATCAAGCATATTCATTTTGCCGTGAAGGCGCTTTATCGCTGTCATTTTCGAAGCGGATCACACTCCGTTCCGTTGTTAATCAATAAATAGCCGGACATCCAGATTCAGCCGGGCCGTTTCCAGCATGACCGTAGCAAGCCGCCGCCCTTCGTCCGTCAGGAAGCCCGGCAGCACAAAGTCGCGCAGGATGTCGAGTACCTCAGCCTGGCCGATCTCAAACCATTCGCCAATGATGCGGTTGCCATGCGGCGTATACCGCCAGAGTTTGTCGGCATCCTTGTGAATGGCATCGTTCAGTGACCGCGCCTGTTTGGTCGTATCATGCCCGTCGATAAGGTCCAGTATTTCTGCAATCTGCGCATCCGGATACCCCAGCGATTCCAGAACCGGCCGGGCCACTCCGAGGCTTTCGAGCTCATGCTGCCGGGTAAGTTCGGGATACTTGTTATTGGGCCCGAATGCGTGCAGGATTTTGTCCTGCGGTATTTTCGACCAGCCGGTATCGTGCAGCAGGATGGCAGGCAGCACTACCGCCGGATTGGCTTCCGGATAACAGTCCAGCAGCTTTTGCGCCAGCAGGAACGAGAAGAGCGTGTGCTCGTCGTTGTTCCGTACGGCGAGGTGCGGGCGGGCCTGTTGCCAGACGGCCGACAGGTTACCGGCGGCGGTGTTGAAAAACGGGCTGTCTTGCATAGTCGTGACTACAGGTTAACCAGGAAGGCGGGAAGACGAAAAGGGGCACAACGTTTCTTTCGTTTTTATACCCCATACACTCCCACCTGTTGATTCAGGCTTAATAGTTCAGGTAAATTGTTTTCAGCTCGGTATAGGCTTCGATGCCGTAACGGCCTTTTTCGCGTCCGACGCCACTTTGCTTGTAGCCCCCGAACGGCACGTCGTGGTAAGACCGGTGAATATTGTTGATCCAGACCGACCCGGCTTCCAGCGATTCAGCGACCCGTAAGCCGGTACCGAGATTGGCAGAAAACACATACCCTGCCAGCCCGTACACCGAATCATTGGCCAGATCAATGGCTTCCTCAACGGTGTTAAAAGGCATCACCCCGATCACCGGCCCGAACGTTTCTTCGGTCATGATCTTCATCAAATGATTGGTGTCTGCCAGTACCGTTGGCGGAAAAAACCACCCCTGGTCGTATACGTCACCGGTCAGGCGACGGCCACCGGTCAGCAGGGTTGCTCCTTTGTCCAGGGCATCCTGCACCTGTCGTTCGCTGTTCGCGTAGATTTTTTGGTTCACCAGCGGCCCCATATCAGCACCGGAATCCGGATGCCCGACGGTCAGAGTTTGTGTCCGGCTGACGAGTTGCTCCAGAAAAGCGGCGTAGATACTTTCGTGTACATACAGGCGGTTGACGCGGTAGCAGAACTGTCCGCTGTTGGCAAACGCATGCCGCACAATGGCCGGAATGGCAACCGATATATCCGCATCGGCACAGACAATGGCCGGTGACTGCCCGCCCAGTTCCAGCGTCAGGTGTTTGTTGTGCGCCGCTGCCAGTGCCCCGATCCGCTGACCGGTGCCGGTACCGCCCGTAAAGGCTATTTTTGCCGTTACCGGGTGTTCGATCAGCGCATTACCGATAGCAGCACCATACCCCGTAATGACGTTAAAGACCCCCGCCGGATAACCGGCATCAGCAAACAGCTCCGCCAGCTTCAGCGTTGACAGCGGGGTATCTTCCGATGGCTTCGAAACCACCGTACACCCCGCGATTAAGGCCGCACCCAGTTTCATGGTCAGGAGCGTAATGGGGTAATTAAACGGCGTAATGGCCACCACTACACCCACCGGCTCCCTGACAATCAGCGCTTTTTCACCGTCGAGGTTATGCAGCGGAATCTCTCCTTTGAGCCGGAGCCCTTCTTCGGCATAAAAATCAAGCAGATCGGCACTGCGGCTTAACTCGGTCAGGCAACCGGCCATCGGGCGGCCCAGCTCCCTGGCCAGCAAACCGGCCAGTTCAGCGGCCTGTTCCCGCATCCGGGCGGCGGCTTTGTGCTGTAGCCTGGCCCGGTCGGCGACCGGCAGCCGGCGCCAGCTGCGGTAAGCGCGGGCGGCACTTGTCAGCGCCTGTTCCACATCCTCGCTGTCGCTACAGGCAAATGTGTCAATCACTTCACCCGTACACGGGTTTATGACCGCATCGAAACGGCCCGAATGCGGATCGGCCCAGGCACCCTCTATAAAGTTTTTCATTGTCAGATTACGTCACAGCAGAGCTCCTGTCGCGTCCGGATCAGATCCGTGTTTGCCATCTCTACCGATTCGGGTAAATGCAGCTGAGGAATCACATCAGTTACCAGCCGATTACAATATTGTCCGGGAGTCAGTTTAAACCAGTCGCTGGCTACGCTCACCCCTGTAACCGTGAAGCGCCAGAGTTTATCAGCATCCCGGACAATCTCGTCGTTCAGCGAGCGCGAAAACGTGCGGGTATCGTGCCCGTCGATAATCGTTGCCACGCCGGCAATAAAGTCATCGCTATACCCCAGTCCGGCCAGAATCGGGCCTGACAGCCGCACACCCTCTGATTCGTGGAGATAGCGGACATCGCTCTGGAGGTAGTTCTCACTCTGAAATCCTTTTTTAAAAATATCGTCCTCATCAATCGAGTACCAGCCAATGTCGTGCAGGATAATGGCTGCTGCGACAAGGTCGCGGTCAGCATCCGGCCAGGCATCGGCCAGCCGCATCGCGTAGTGGTATGAGATCGGTATATGCACATCGTTTTTACGGACGCGCATATACGTTTCGGCCGCTTTCAGAATCTGAAAATGTGAGGTCATGTCGTTTTACGGTTAGGCAGCTTCGAGGATGGTTACCTCACCCATGGCGCCGTTTACCCGAATCCGGTCACCGGTTTTGATGGTGGTCGTTGCCGAGCCGGTACCGGTTACTGCCGGCAGACCGTATTCGCGGCAGACGATGGCAGCGTGCGACATCATACCGCCGATATCGGTAACGGTTGCCTTGATTTTGCCGAATACCGGCGCCCAGCTCGGTGCTGTTACACGGGTGATCAGAATTTCACCGTCCTGCAACAAACCCAGATCATCAGGGCTGTAAATTACCCGGGCAACGCCTTCGACCGTTCCCGGCGATGCGGCCATGCCTTTGAGCTGATTTGTGTTGTCGCTGCTGCTCAGCCAGCCCTGTACGCTCTCCGTGGTAATGCCCCACAGCATGATCGTAAACGGTTCGGTCACAACGGCAGGCGGTTCGTTAAAGGCCGGTTTCGGCGGAGCGGTAGCCAGTGCATCAACGATTTTTTTCCGGCGGGCTACTTCGGCCGGCAGGTAGCTCGGGCCGATCGACGGTACGCCCATGGCCCATCCCCGCCCGTAATCAAACAACAGGTTCAGGATTTCTTCGCGCCGGAAATAGAACATATCCTGCGGATCGGCAAAGAAACCGGCGTCGGTCAGTACATCGGACAGCTGACGCATTTTCCGCCAGAAAACACTCATTGCCCAGTGCTCAATGTAGAAATTGTGGTTCTCAACATACGGGAATACCACGCGGGCCAGCCCCAGTTTCCCGTCAAAGGCCGCCTGTGCTTCTTCTGACGGCAGCGAATCGCGGTATTCTTCCGTAATCCGGTCGCGTTCAGCCGCGATGGCCTCTGTCGGGCGGTCAATGTTTTCTCCGGCCACTACCTTGGCGGTATAGTCCTGTACATACCCGAACGGAATGTGCAGGTGTTCAATCCAGTATTTATCGCTTGAATAAAAGCCGTTGCCTGTCGTAAAGTTGAACCACGGATACTTCGCGGCTTCCCACGCGGCCACCCACTGCCTGCCCGCATCTGTTGCGGCCAGTGCTGTCAGGGCACCGTCCAGATCGTTTTCCCGGATCGTATCAGCCACGCCGAGTTCGACCGCCAGTTTAGCCAGTTTACGCAGCTCATCGTCCGGGCGGAACAGGTCTACATCAATTCCCTGCACCATTTTCGCAATCGACAAATCCGGAATACCCGGAAACGACTCTTTGCAGAAGCCGAAAAAGTCGAGGTACGCCGCATAGCCCAGATTCAGAAACTCAAAATGGTACATCCATGTCTTGTAACACAGATCGATCATTTTGTTGTAGTTATGAATCAGGTGGTAGGTAGGATCCAGTCCGACACCGCCTTTAACCCATTCAATATCAACCACCTCCGGCAACGTCTCAAACGTTACAGATTCCATTTCGTCGATAACGCCCTTAACTTTCCGGTGCCAGTTATCGAGCAGGTCGTTCCAGTTCTGAAAGTAGAACCCGGCCCGTTCGAGGAACTGCGGTACCCGGTCCGGAATCAGCTCGGGGCTTACCCCCACCGGACTCATGTAGCAGTAGCCGTTATGAATTTTGAAGTCGATGCCGTTGGCGGGCGGAATCAGCCACTGCCGGGTGTTGTACTGCCCGAGGCATTTTACAGCAAACTCAACCGTAATAGCATCAAAGGGCTTAAAGACGTTCGGCCAGTGCTGTGAGTCGCAGAAAAAGAACTTGGCTTCTTCGGATTCCCGGAGGTTGTCCTGAAAAACCATGTAATAGGGATACAACGCTTTCCAGTCTTCGGCACCCGCCGGGGCGTGGTGATCGTAAGGACTTACAAATTTCTGGCTCATGTCGATTGTGATTGGTTAAAGGTAGTCGTACAGGTTATCGCTTACTGGCAAGTGGATTCATCAACGTACTCAGAATACCTTCCATACCCGTTTTGATCGGGGTTTGGGTAGTTTTCTTCTGCGACCATACCGTCTCGGGGCGGCTTTGCAGCAGGGTAAAATTCTGACCGGCCGGCAGGTCGGCGTCCAGCGCCCATTCAATATCCTGCGGGCAGCCGTAGTGTTTTTCAATGGTTTTGGCTATCCGGCAAACGGCCTTTACTTCTTCCTCGGTCAGGCTCGGTTTTTCGGCACGCCCGGCCTCCACCTCACGCGTCAGTACGCGGCGGTTGATGCGGTCGGGCACGTGTTCAATGGTTTTTACGTGTATCGTTGCCTTCACGATTTCGAGCATCACCTTATCGACCAGGAAATGGTCGGGGGTAACTTCGCCTGACACCACGGCCTCGCCAAGCCCCCACGACGCGTCGATCACAATCTTCGAGCGGTCGCCGTTGGTCGGGTTCAGGGTCATGGCTACACCGGCCGTCCGGGCATTCACCATTTTCTGCACCACCACACACATCAGCACATCATCTTCAGGAATGCCCTGATTCCGGCGGTAGTTGATGGCCCGGGATGTATACAGACTGGCCCAGCAGCGGCGGACGTGGTCAATTACCTCGTCTTCGCCCACCACCCAGAGGTAGGTGTCCTGTTGTCCGGCAAAACTGGCATCGGGTAAATCCTCGGCCGTTGCGCTCGACCGCACTGCCACCGGCAGATCGGCGTCCATTCCCGCCATGCTGCACAGTTTCCGGTAAGACGCACGGATAGCCGCATCAACGTCGGCCGGCAGGGGTTTATCCAGCAGCAGCTGCCGGATCGCCGCCGATTGCCGGTCAAGCCCGGCGATGTCCGTGCAGTCGATACCGTTGACAAGGCCGAGAATGGTATCGAACAGATCAGAGGCATGTAAAAAGGCTGAATAGGCATGCGTCGTGACGCAAAAACCGACAGGAACCGGTAGCCGGGCCGCACTCATGCTGGCCAGACTAGCGCCTTTGCCCCCCAGAACAGGGTATTCAGCCGGCGTAGTTTCATCAAAAAATAAGGTAGGTTTCATCAGGCTTATCAAGTATCAAGCAATCCAGCAACAATCATCCGGTATTCAGAACCTCTGGCACACAGCGCTACGCATGCAGTCCCTACACGTTCCACTCAACCTCCACGGCCACCGGCGCGCGGAACGACGTGTTAGGCGCGAACCGGAACTGCTGATCCGGTTTAATACGCAGGTCCGGCAGCAGGCGGGTCAGTTCTTCGAGCACAATCTTTGACTCCAGTTTGGCCAGGGGCGACCCGAGGCAAAAGTGAATGCCGTAGCCAAACGACAGGTGTTCCTTTGCGTTCGGCCGCTCAATGTCGAACGACTCTCCGTGTTCGAAGCGGTTTTCGTCACGGTTTCCGGAGCCCATAACCAGCAGAATATCGGCACCGGCCGGCACGTGCACGCCACCGATTTCGCCGTCTTCCAGGGCTTTGCGCCGCCACGACACAATCGACGGTGAATAGCGCAGCACTTCTTCAATAGCGTTCGGTATCAGGGCCGGATTCGCGCACAGAGCCTCCCAGCCCTCGCGGTGAAGCAGCAACTCCCGGATGCCGTTGCCAATGAGCGACGTGGTTGTTTCATGACCGGCAAACAGCTGACTGTAACAGATAGCGGCAATTTCGCGGTCGCTGATGTCGTGCCCTTCAGCCTGCAAGCGTACCAGATCACCCGGCAGATCGTCGGTCGGGTTTTCCTTACGGAGCGCGACCAGTTGCTGGCAGTAATTCCAGTAATTGACCATGTTCTGCGCATGTACCAGTTGTTCCTCTTCCGTCAGGTCGCCCCAGGTCATCAGCAACCGGCTCTCGGCCCAGCTCTTCACCTGTTGCACATCCTCATTCGGAACGCCCAGCAACATAAAAATCACCAGTGCGGGCAGGTCGTAGGCCAGCTGCCGCACCAGCTCGGCATGACCATCCTGTTCAAACCGGCCGATCATATCGATAGCCAGCAGGCGGATGCGCGGTTCCAGTTTTTTAAAGCGGCTCAGGTTAAAGGCCATACTCACAATCCGGCGGATACGCGTATGGTCAGGCGGCACCCGGCCCGACAGGCCCGATAGCCCGATCATGCCCTGCGCTTCCATCAGTTGTTTTGCCTTCGGGGCAATCGGCCGGAACGGCGACTGGGCATTTTCGGAGGTATATACTTTCCAGTTGCTGAAAACAGCTTTGATGTCTTCGTAGCGCGTAACCACATAGTACCCCAGTTCTTCACTGAAAAAGACGGGTTGTTCTTCCCGCGCCTGCTTATAAAACGGGAATGGATTGGTCAGATCGAATGGCTTGAACACCTCTTTTGTCTGATGGTAAGGGCAACCGCTCATACTGTTTGTGCGTTGGTTGAGGTCGAAAACGTATGCCAAAGATAGGCCACCTTTCTTTGGTCTATCTTTGGTTTTTTTATGAGTTTTTCAACTTTTTTTAGCAAGATTCAGATAAAGCAGGCGAATTTCTTCGGAAGGAAGCCCAAGGTTAAATTTCCGGAGCGATTCCGTATAGATGCGGTATTGCCGGTGCAGGGCATCAAACCGCTGGGATCCGGCCAGGGCCAGCATTTTTTCCTTATGCGCTTCTTCGAGGTTGGGGTTTTCGTCGAGCGCCTTATCACAATAACTGATTGCCTGAGGCAGATTACCGGTCAGGCGGTGGATACGCGCCAGGCTGTAGAGGAGTTTGTGAAACATATCGCGGTACCACGTCCGTTTGCTCCAGCACCAGTCGTTTTCGTGGTTATCAATATACTTCAGCGGAATGTCGGTGAAGAGATCACTGCTGTACAGACGTTCAGCGGCTTCGTAGCAAATTTTCCCCTGTTCCAGATTACCGTTCATGATGTGCTGATTGCCGTTAAAGCACAGTTCCTGAAACATCGGCAGGTCGATCCAGCTGTCGAACGGCAGACGCAGGTAGTAGATCGAGCTTTGCTGCACCACAAATGACGACTGCCGCGTATCCTGTTCGCGGCCCGACAACACCGCCCGCAAATACCGGATGGCGTGGTACAGGCGGTTCAGGGCCTGTTTTTCGTTGTCGGCTTCGGGCCAGAGCAGGTCGGCCAGTTCATCGGCGGTAGCTCCTTTTTCGCCCCGCAGCAGCAGATAGGCGAAAATCGTTTTCAGCTTTTTAGTAGACCCCGCTTTGGTGTTCCAGTCGATGCTTTCGCCGTTTTCGCGCCGGATACGCAGCTCCCCGAAGCATCGGATTTTCCAGCGGCCTTCGTCCGTCTGAGCCACCATTTTCTGAAATGGCTTATCCACGGCATGGGCTTTCCGCTCACCGGCGCCTTCTTTCCCCGCCGGTAATGCAGGCGCTATCCGCTGCGGATCAATGTTCGACAGCCAGTAGTCAAAGCGTTGTTTGGCATAGTTTTTCCGGATAATCTGCGGAGGCAGGTAATACGGATTTGCCCGGGCGCCCTCGGTCGTAAAAATGACCGGATGCGAAAATAAGCCCAGCAGCAACTGCTCCTCCAGCAGTACAGACTCGTTGTAGAGACAGACAATCGTCAGCTGATTGTTTTCTTTCAGCAGGCTCTGAAACGCTTCCTGTAACTCGCGCAGGTAAATATCGCCCGACGGCGTCCGGACCGCCCAGGTCATTTCCAGGAAGATCGTCAGCCGGACCGGTGGCAACCCTGCCATTTTCCGGCGCAGCGCATCCAGCACCGGTTGCGCCCGGACGACCTGCTCCCGCAACAGAAACTCCGCCGATGACAGCACCTCGACGGTAGCCGCCGACGTATCGTCCTGTAAAATCGCGCTTTTCACCTGCGGAACGGTATGTTCGTCGGCGATATACAGCGAGTACTCCGCCGCCAGCATCCGGACGACCATGTACCAGAGCCGTTCTTCGGTTGATGAGAAAAAACCAATAAAGCGATCACTGTGTGCCATACGCTCTCCGATCAAAAAGACCGTTAATGTAACGATACACAGATCATAATGAAACAATTCAGGAACGGATTTACCGGATACTCTTTCCCGGACACCGGTTTTCCGGTTTTTCTGCCACTGATTTCCAACCCCTTGCAGCCCTGTCGGGTCCTGTTAAAAAACTCAACCCATGCGTCTGTCTACCCTCCCTTACGTACTCCTTATTTTTTTAGCCGGTTGTACCGGTCAGAATAGTCCGCAACCGGCTACGACCGGATTAGTCCCGGCAAAGCACTTTGATCCGGTGTCAACCCTCGCCGACCTGCCAGCCAGCTATGAACCGATTCAGAGCGGGGCGGCTTTGTCGGGGCGTTTAAAGACAGAATACAACGCCGGACAGGTATCCAGCGAATGGCGGTACCACCCGAACGGGCAGCTGGCAGAATTCCGCATGTACCGGAACGGCGAGGTGCAGACGGCCTCCCAATACCGCTACACTGCCGACAACCGGCTGCGGTATGTGCAGACGTTTACCAACGACTGTATGTACGTGAGCACTTCTACCTGCTCCGGTCCCGTACGCTGGAGCACCTACGATGAGATTGAAACCACCAGTGAGGGAAAAATCAGCAGCCGGAAAACCTATCTGTTGCAAAATAACTCGTGGGAACTACGCTCGGTTACCGACTATATTTACGACAACCGGCAACGGCTCAGCTCGGCAAAAATCTATGACGGATCGAAGCAGTTAAGTTCAACGCAGGAGCTAACGTACGACAACAATAACAACATCACGGCCATTAAAGAGACGCGGCCCAATGCTGCTGCCGGCCAAACGGTACAGACTCTCAACTATCAATATGCTGCCGTAAAGAACCCGTATACAGGCCTCAGCCATTACATATCTGCTTTCTTCCTGAGCCCTTATTTGCAGGAAAGCGCTCCTGCGGCCACCTATAAGCTGAACGCCGGGGCCTATCCGACCCAGATCCGGACCAACAACACAAACACGACGCTGGAATATTATTGATCGCCCGGCATGCAGGCGTAACATTTGGGTAAAGCACGAAATAATCTACTAAAGCAAGGCTTCATTCCGGCCTTATCCGCAAGTACAGCCAACTATTCTTTGGTTGCCGGCAAAGACCGAATTGTCTATGGCCCCCATAAACTGTTGTCGTCGCCTGTTCACTGGTATTATGAATCAGGTGCTAAACAGCCAGCCACAGGCTTTATAAAACCTTGATTTATGCGCTGAATGCCAATCGTAAGTGGTTTGTACTTTTGTGCTGTCAACAACTCAACATGACTCATGATTACGCAAACCGCTAAAACCAAGGCATTCCTTTTCGCACTTCTGTTTGGTTTCGGCTTAATTGTCCGGGCACAATCTGTTCCGGAAAACGTGCAGATGGCTGTCTTTCCCGCGCGGGAACCCCTGAAATTCTGGCTGATTATCGACAAGCCTGAAACGGAAAAAAATGCCCGCATCGAGCTGGTTAACGGCAGCAAGCAGCGCCTGTACATCGGTATGCTATCGAAGAAAAAGCAGCAAATTTCCCAGCTGTTCAACCTGAGCGACGTAAATGACGGCGTGTATACGTTACGCATTGTGACACAGTCGGGCACGTACGAAAAGTCAGTTACGGTGAAAACGCCGGCCCCTGTTCCGCAACAAACACAGCGAACCATCACGTTTGATCAGCAAATCAAAGTCGCCTACAACGCAGAATAAATAGAGCCTATTACTACCTGTGCCCTGTACCGGTCCGGAACCGGTACAGGGCTTTTACTATCTATCCGGATCGGTTTCGGGATCTTGTTGACTGAGTAAGTCTGCGGATTCACAGGGAGATTTTACCGGTTCAACGGATTGATGACTGGCAATCCGGTAAGGGACACCCAATTTTGGTCTGTAAACAACACAACAGACCGATGAACAAACTCTCCCTGCTCACCCTTGGTGCGCTATTAACCGCCGCGAGCTTTTCCTGCCAGACAACTACGGATATACTCAATCCTGATAAACCGGATGCAACGCCCGATACACCCGCCATCACGTCTGTCGGCACGCCATCGGGCGAACCGGCCAACGCTACCATCGGACCCGCCGGCGGAACCATCCTCTCCGCCGATTCGACGGTACGGATCACGATCCCGGCCGGTGCACTGACTGCCAACCAGGTTGTTTCCGTACAGGAACTCGACCAAAACAACTGCCCCGGCGGTACGGGGACCGCTTTCCGGCTGTTGCCGCATGGCCTGACCTTTGCCAAACCGGCAACCATCACCTTCCGGTATCAGGATAGCAACACCGACGGCTCGGCCCCGGAACTGCTGCGCATTGCGTACCAGACCAATGACCGTACCTGGATGGGTACCGCCAATAACAGCCTCGACACAACGACGCACACAATCCAGGTGCAGACAACCCACTTCAGCGACTGGGCCATGTTGCAAACGGCTTACATCGATCCAGGTCAGACCGCTATTGATCCCAGCCAGTCAATCAATATTAATGCCTATGTCGATAATAGCGCGAATGACAAAGAAGCGTTATTGAGAGAACCGGGCAAAATCGACAGCAAATACGTCGATCAATGGTCGCTTCAAGGGGAAGGCAAGTTATCGAATAATTTGGCAACCCGAATCACCTACACGGCTCCGGACCGGGTTCCGGATGTAAATCCGGCCATCGTGAGTCTGCGTCTGAAATTTGGCGCGAAAACGATTACCCTTAAAGCAAGAATATTCATCATGCCGGAAGGACTTATCTTCCGCATCAACAAAGGTCCGTGGATTTATACCAGTTCACCGCTGGGCTTAAGCCGGATTCAGCATGGTGCCGGTTTTTTTCATATGGTTCAGACAGGCGTAACCATGCAGGGCTTGTCGGCAACGGTTTCGCTGAGCTGGCCCGGCAACCTTAACAACAGGTTTAACACGTCCTATATCTTACCGTGGCAACTCAAAAATAGTTCTAATGAACTTCAGATACCGTTTATCACGCTGACTACTAACCCAAAGGGCCAGCCACTTTACACTTTCTATTATGAACAGAACCAAGCGCTCCACCCAAGCCCCGGCAATTTAACGATTCTCCATAACGGAGGCAATGTCGGTGATAAGGTATACGGAACGTTCTACTTAAAGAAGGCAGGAATTATCGAGTATAGCGGCGGTACCGACCCTATGTTCGACGGAGTTGCTGAAATCGAGGGTAAATTCCGGTTTAAAATTGCCCGGTAACTTTTGCAAACGGTGCTGCACCAGTTGATGGTGCAGCACCGTTTGTTTGCTAACAAAAGGTATTGCTTATTTTTTGTAGTGCAGCACCACAATACCACACGTAAACGGCGTGGCCTTCAGCAGCGTCAGGGGTTGTTTACTGCCGAGCAGGTTGAAAATCGGCAGTCCCTGCCCGAGGGCTACGGGATTCACGAACAGGTGAAATTCATCAACAAGCCCCGCCTCTATCAGCGAACCGACAAACGACGACCCGCCATAGGCAATGATGTCGCCGCCGTCCTGCCGCTTCAGCGCCGTTATTTCGTCCGCCAGATTACCGCTGGCCACGACGGTATTCGCCCAGTCCGGCGCGGGCGGCGTTTGCGAAAAAACCACTTTAGGTGTGTTGGTAAAAAACTCACCGGCTGACTTCTCAGGACTTTCCGGATCGGCCGCAATGCCCGCCCAGTGCGGAATAAAGCCTTCTGCCAGTTTCCGGCCCAGCACAATGGTATCGACCGGCGCAATCAGGTTGGTTATGTAGTCGATCACCTGTTGGTCCCAGGCAAAGGTCATCCAGTCCATTTCGCCGTTCGGGCCGCCGATAAACCCATCGACGGTCATTTGTACCTGTAATTTCAGTGTTCGCATTGTTGTTTGTTTTTTTGACAAATATCCGGCAAAACGGCGTAAATCAGCCGGTATACTCACGACAGAAAACGGGGTATTTGCGGCAAAATAACGCCTTTGAAGCGGGTAAATATAAATACATACCGCTTTATTGACTGGAGCTTCAGCCTATATATGCTGAACCCAATACACAATGAAACTGAACCTGTTGCTTATTTTGCTGGTTGCCGCCGTCGCCTGGGCGTTCCGGACACCGCCGGTTGCCAAAAAGTCTAACATCATCCTGATTCTGGCCGACGACATGGGGTATTCGGACATCGGTTGTTTCGGGTCTGAAATCAAAACGCCTAACCTCGACAACATGGCCCGAAACGGCCTGCGGATGACGCAGTTCTACAACGCATCGCGGTGCTGCCCGACGCGCGCCTCACTGCTGACCGGTCTGTTCCAGCACCAGGCCGGTGTCGGCGATATGGTCAACGCCCGCAAGCAGCCGGCTTATCAGGGCTACCTCAATGACCAGTGTGTCACGATTGCCGAGGTCCTGCAACAAAGCGGCTACCAGACCTACATGGCCGGTAAATGGCACGTCGGCACCAAACCGCAGCACTGGCCCGTCAAGCGCGGCTTTGACCGGTATTTCGGCCTGATCGACGGCGCGGGCAGTTATTTCGGCGATCAGCCGTACCGCCCCAACCAGAAACTGTCCATCATACAGGACGATAAGGTCTACCAGCCCGGCAAGGACTATTATGCCACCAACGCCTATACCGATCATGCGCTGGAATTCATAGAACAAAACCCGAAAGACAAGCCGTTTTTCCTATACCTGGCCTATACCGCCCCCCACTGGCCGCTGCATGCGTTGCCGGAAGACATTGCAAAGTACAAAACAGCGTACCGCAAAGGCTGGGATAAGCTGCGGCAGGAACGTTTTGCGCGGATGAAAGCGATGGGCATCCTGCCGAAAAGCACCGGGCTATCGCCCCGCGACCCGTCGATTCCGGCGTGGGACGACCTCTCTGCTGCCGAAAAAGCGGACTGGGAAGACAAAATGGCCGTTTATGCCGCCATGATCGACCGCATGGACCAGAATATCGGGCGTGTGCGGCAGAAGCTGAAGGAACTGGGTGAAGACCAGAACACGGTCATTCTTTTTTTATCGGACAACGGTGCCAGCCACGAAGACATCGACGGTTCCGGTTTCCTGCCATCCATTCTTGACGACAGTAAAAAACCGGCCAGCGACCGGTCGTCTTTTACGGCCTATGGCAAGCGGGGCGCGAACCTGAGCAATACGCCGTTCCGGTTCTACAAGCACTGGGAGTTTGAGGGCGGTACAGCCACGCCGTTTGTCGCCTATGGCCCGTCGGTGGTGCAGGGCGGCCGGATCGACCACCGGCCCGGGCACATTGTAGATGTCATGACTACCTGCGTGGAGCTGGCCGGCGCCACCTATCCACAGACCTACAAGGGTAAATCCATCCTGCCGGCCGAAGGGCTGAGCCTGGTATCCCTCTTCCGGAACAAGCCCTGGCAAGGCCACGACGCCCTGTATTTTGAGCACGAAGGCAACCGCGCCATCCGGCAGGGCGACTGGAAACTGGTCTCCGAATTTCCCGACAACCAGTGGCACCTCTACAACCTGAAGGCCGACCGGTCGGAGCTGACTGATCTTGCAGCCAAAGAACCCGCGCGAGTCAGGCAGCTGGAAGCAAAGTATGATCAGTGGGCACGGCGCATCGGCGTCATCCCGTTTGGGGAGCTTACGGGCAACTAAGTAAAGCCCCGGCCATAGACTGTGGCCGGGGCTTTACCTATCTATTGATTGCGCAGACGCCGTTAGTCATTAATCGCCTGATAGACCAGCGGTTTAAAGGCCTTGTCTGTATTCGGGACATAGGGACCCCACATCTGACGATAGATTAACACCAGCATATCCTCCTTAGGGTCAACCCAGTATGAAGTCGAAAATACACCACCCCAGGAATAGGTCCCTGCCTGGCTGGGTGTAAACCGGCTTCCGTTTTCCGAAATAACCAGAAACCCGAATCCGAATTTATTGTCAGCGGCATGATCCCCGATATTGGGATTCAAATCGCCGATCTGATTCATGGTCATCAGGCGTACCGTGTTACGACCCAGTAACCGGACCCCGTTGTATTCGCCGCCATTCAGCAGCATCTGTAAGAAGATGGCATAATCGTAAACAGTCGATGACATACCGCCCCCGCCGGAAAAATAATCGGTTTTCTGAAGCGGGTAATTCATATCAAGTCCGCCGTTGAAAACAGACGCCTGCTTCTGCATGTTGCCGGTCGAATCACCTACAAAAAAGTTAACCAGCCGTGGTCCTTTTTCCGGTGGCAGGTTAAAATAGGTATCCTTCATGCCCAGAGGCTGGCAAATCCGTTTCTGAAAAAAAGCCTCCAGGCTCATCCCCGACCATTTTTCAATCAGAAAACCCAGCACATCCATGTTCAGTCCGTATTTCCACTGTTCGCCTGGCTGAAAAAAAAGCGGCAGCCTGCCCAGGCGGTTCATTACATCAGATTGCTTCTGGTTCCGAACGCCGACCCCGCCGGTGACATCGCTTTTGGCATAGATGGCGATTTCTGCCGGCGTACCGATGCCGGGGTAGCCCAGACCCGACGTATGCGTCAGCAGGTCACGGATGGTAACGGGCCGTTTTGCCGGAACTGTCGTATATGTAGTGTCTTTCGGGTTAAACGAAACCAGTACCTTCTGGTTAGCGAAAGCAGGCAGGAATCTGGCCACCGGATCATCGAGCGAAAATTTCCCCTCTTCCCACAACATCATAACCGCTACCGTTGTCAGCGCTTTTGTCTGGGAAGCGACCCGGAAAATGCCGTTTTTGTCAAGCGGGGCTTTCGTCGTCATATCATTGACCCCATGCGCCTTGTAAAAAACAATTTTCCCGTGCCGGGCAATCAGAACGACTGAGCCGTTTATCCATTTCTGCTTCACCCAGTCGTGCATTCCCGAATCCAGGCGCGCAAGACGGGCAGCCGAAAAGCCACCAGCGGCCGGCGGGGCTTCTGTCAGCACACGGGATTGGGCCGGCATGGCTTTGGGTAGCATGAGCAACAAAACCAACACAGTCAGGGCAGTCAGGCAGCGGTTCATCATATGGGATAGGTTTACGGTTTTACCTGTTTTACAGAACATTGCATTATGCATTCCTCCGCTACACGGCCGGATTCAGGGCCAGCTTCCGGGCAGCGGTCAGGAAAAGTGCAGTTGACCCGATACTGATCACGAGCGTAATGGACATGGCCCACCGCAGCGATTCCGTACCCAGCGCGGGGGTAAGCAGATCGCTGATCATACCAACCACCAGCGGCCCGAAGCCAAGGCCGATAAAGTTGAGCACAAAAAACAGGATGGCCGACGTCAGCGACCGCATCGACGCGGGCACCAGGCTATGGGACACCGCAATCGAAGGCCCCAGATACATATTCTGTAGCGTGGCGGTTATCCCCAGACAAAGCACTGCCAGCCCGGTATGGGGCAGGAACAACGCCCCCGCCGCAAACGGAATCGACAGGATAATGGCATAGGCCGGAATGCGGAGGTAAAGCCGGTTATCCGTTTTGCCGAAATAATCCGTCAGGAATCCACCGGCGAATGACCCCACGGCACCCCCGATGCCGAAAATCAGCCCCAGTGTCGCCCCGATCTCAGTCCCCGGCATCTTGTGAATTCTGGCCAGAAACGAGGGAGCCCAGTTCAGGATACCATACAGGCAAAAGACATGCAGACCGGTGGCAAGGGCCAGATACACGAATGATCCGGACGCATAGAGCCGTGCCAGCACCACGCGCAGAGCCGGTGCCTCATCGGCTACCCGATCAGCGTCTGTGGCACCCCGGCGCGGTTCTTTTACCGTCAGAAAAAACAGCAGCGAAAACACAATGCCCGGAATACCGGCCGTAAAGAACGCTGTCCGCCAGCCGAGTTGCTGACTCAGATAACCGCCCAGCAGAAAGCCGGTCAGAATCCCGAACGAAATACCGCTTGAATAGATAGACAGGGCCGTAGCCCGTTTTTCGGGCGGAAAATAGTCCGAAATCATCGCATGTGCCGGCGGGCTGCATCCGGCCTCCCCCACCCCGACCCCAATCCGGGCCAGCAGCAACTGGGCAAAATTCCGGACCAGACCGGAGCAAGCCGTCATCAGGCTCCAGACGCCCAGCGAAATGGCCACCGTATTCCGGCGGTTGGTTCTGTCGGCCAGCCGCGCAATCGGGATACCCAGCGTCACGTAGAACAGCGCAAACGTAAACCCCGACAGCAGGCCAAGCTGAGTGTCGGAGAGGAGCAGTTCTTTTTTAATAGATTCCTGCAGAATAACGAGGAGCTGCCGGTCGATAAAGTTAAAGACGTAGACCAGCGTCAGCATAAAGAGGACATAATTCCGGTAGGCCGTGCTTATGCCGATGCGTTGAGCGGATGGGGTTTGCATAGGGTTGTCGGACAAAGTCAGTACGCAACAGAAAAGTATAAAAAATACTTTCTTTTATACTACACAAAACTAGGATTTCAGGCTATTCTACCAAGGGATAAAAGGTTGATTTTCAGAGAAAAATAAGAAGGAATTTAATGATAATTTGATAAATGAGCCAGTAATTGGAGTCCTGATAGTTGATCCGGGTACATAATGGCTCAACGTTCTATACCGAAAACGGCTTTTATGAAGCAATTTCAGGCGCTTTTTTGATCAGGATTAAGTTTGTCATTCCATCCTGCGGCCAAAAATTTACTTTATAAGTCTCGTCTTCCTCAAGACCAATTCTATCAATTGAGTTTGTTTTCCTAATAAGATATAGGCTTCCCAGATATAATGATGGCGCAGTAAAGTCATAGTATCCCCGAAAAACAGTTTGCTAATGAGCTTTTTTGAGGCAAAGAGGTGATAACGTGCATCTCCCTGACCGCGGGCAATTATAATGAATGCAGGAAGCTACTTCAACTGTAGCCAGGCCAATATTTTGTCAATATAACTTACACTGGCAGATGTGCTGTTTTCGGGACTGTTTAAAAAATGATTGCAGCCTACGCACGTATCATATACTAAATTGGTCTTTCCTAAACGCAGAAACTCAAGCCGGACATAATCAAGCCCGTAAATTGGTGAACTGTCGTCCTGGCTGGCAGCAATCATATAGATTGGAATCGTCAGCTTACGTAACTGCTCAAAAGGAATGACCGTACCGAAGCTGGCCCAACGCTGGTAGGAATGGCCGCCGGTCTCTTTATCGGTCACGGTCGAATGCTTATAAATGTCTGCAATGCGTTTAAAGGACGCTTCTACACTATCCTGAGCCTGCTGCTGGGTTAACTCACCTTTAGCTGCTTTAATACGCCAGCTAATGATTCCGTCGTAGAGTTGATTGAGTCCGCTTCCGACCACGGAAGCAATATGAGTAACCCGCTTGTCTTCAACGGCAAGCGACGGAACCACCTGCCCGCCTTCGGAGTAACCATAAGCTGCTATCGTTTTCTGATCCCAAAATCCATGGTTAATCAAATAACTTATAACAGCCCGGGTAGCCTGCACACGCCAATACAAGCTAAGGCGTTTGGTATATTCCCTGGAAGGCTTGTGGACGAATAAAACCTGCGACGGATTCTTTTGATATTCTGCTACACTTAGGTCCACATTCAATGTATCACAAAAAGAGGTGCCTGGCTTGCCCAGAATGATATAGTGATACTTTTCTTTCGTCTTGCTCAGTAACTCTTCATTGAAAGTAATGGGGGTTGTTACAAATTTATTTCCCTGAATATACAGGCATAACGGAAGTCCCCCGCTACCGTTGACTTCAATAAACAATGGTGCTTTCCGGCGGATATTTACCGTATCAACATAGAACCGGATCAGTCCTAATTTCTTGTCTGTTATTGAAAATTCTTTCAATCCATATTCTTTGGGAGTTACGGGCTGAGCCAATAACCCATTTTTAAGCAGCAGCAGCGCAATCAATAATAGTATGGTTCTCATAAAGGCCGATCAATCAAATGACACGACAGAAAGATGCATTATAAAGCTGAGAGTTGCATTCAGTGATAAGTTCTATTTATGACTTGCACTGAAAAAAGCTGCCACGGGAATGAGGTACCGGTTAACTCCCTGTCATTCCGATGGGCGTAGCTGGTGTTAATTTTCTGAGGTATAGAAGGGCATATAGCGCAAAAAATACGTTTGTCAGCATACAGAATTGCTATTCAAACTATATTTCCGGAGGATTAGGGATCAGATTTCCTATAAAAACAAAAGCCCGACTCGGTAGAATCGGGCTTTTCTGCAAGCTTGCAGAGAGAGAGGGCTTCGAACCCCCGGACCTGTTACAGTCAATGG
>NZ_CAMFHL010000009.1 GCF_945952095.1 uncultured Arsenicibacter sp.
CAGGTCAATATCGTCGTGTTGGAGAGGGGTCAGTGTTATGTCCATGCGTATTAGTTAGCCGTTAAGTGATCAAATAAGGCCCTGAACCGTTCGGCAGACCGGCCGTCGAGAAAACGGCGCTGGGCTGCTACCCCCTGATCGGGCCGGATAGTGGCCAGTACCTCCCGGAAGCAGGCCGCATCCGGTAGTTCTGTAAAGATATGTACCGCCAGTTTCTCTTTGGCAAAAAAGTCGGCCAGATAGTGCTGGTTACCGGCGGTCTGCATACCGATAAACGGCCGGCCGATGGTCGCCAGCTCATAGGAAACGGTGCTGCATGACAGAATAGCATAACGACACGCTTCCATTTCGCGGGCCATGTCCTCAACGGACAAGTTCTGGAGGATAAGCATCCTGTCGGCCGGCAGACAGGCAAACGTGGGGACGTGTACATTGGCGCTGCCAAGCACCACACGGATCACCAGCTGGTCGGGGAGCTGCAACAGCCACTCAGCCAGCTGTCTGGACATGTTCTGCGGATCAGCACCACCCAGATTCAGAAGCACATACGGGCTTTCGGGTTGCAGCGGTTTAGGCTGAAACACAGGGTTTACCAGTGCGTAGACTGTTCCGAAGCAGAAACGGGTATAGGGTTCGGCCTGATAACGGTCGGCGGTGATGCCGGGCGTGTGGTTAATAATGACATCGGCAACCTGGTGGCCGGTCATCAGATCATCAATAAACACCAGCGTATGCCCCGCCGCTTTGATCCGGCGCTGACAGGTTTCGCCGAAGTGATAGCCGTCGAGCACAATCAGGCTGTTGGCCGGTAACAGGGCCAGAAACTCAGCGACGTCCTGTGTCGCAAGCGGTAGCACCGAAACGCCTTTTTGGGTCAGCAACCTGATAATCGCTTCGGCTGGCTGATGGATGCAGAAGGTACAGGTGAATCCCGGCATCAGCATCTCGGCCAGTGCCAGACACCGCATGATGTGCCCGAGGCCAATCTGCGGGCCGCCGTCCATGCGGAAGAAAATCGTTTTCGGAGCACTCATAAAGGGTTTCCGGTGCGTTTATGGAACAGCTGGTACTTAAGCTCTGCCATTTGCCAGTCGTCTTCCGTATCAATGTCGTGGGCCTGCATCTGGTTAATTTCGATGCCGCCCGCCCGGAGCTTTTGCAGGGTGCGGTGGGTCATCAGCGCCTGTGCATCAAACCAGTAAAACTGCCCGGCATCATGGTACGCGGGCTCAAGGTCCTGAGAACGTTTGGGGTAATTATCCGGATCAGCCCACTGAATCAGGCCGTCGCGAAGAAAAAACGCACGCTGAATCGGGAAATCAAACCGCTGCAGGGGATACATAATATCGGTCTGTTTGTCGGTCAGCGCCTGGAAAGCGTGTTTGAGCAAAGCAACTGTCACGAAAGGAGCGGTCGGATAGAGGCAGCAAAGGTGGTCGAAGCGGCGGCCATGCGCTGCGTAGCGATCCAGCACCTCCAGCAAAACGTCAACGGTTGAGGCATGGTCATCCGCATTTTTTGCTGACCGGAAAAACGGAACAACAGCCCCGTATTGGCCGGCAATGGCGGCAATCTCTGCATCGTCTGTTGATACCATTACCTCCTCAAAAAGCCCCGACTGAACGGCGGCGTCAATGACGTAGGTAATGATTGGTTTGCCCAGAAAAGGCCGGATGTTTTTACGCGGAATACGCTTACTGCCGCCGCGGGCAGGAATAATGGCAATGCTCCCCATGATGCCGGCAAAGATAAACGATTTAACCGGTGCAGCGCGCAGCCGTCTTTACCTGAGCGCCTGCAACGGTGCGGTACAGGTAACCGAAAATTGTCTGTTTACAGGATGATGATAATGCTCTGAAGTACAGATACTGTATTAAATAGAAGAAAAAGTAGATAAAATACCGCCAGGGTAGGGGTGTTTTATGTGAACGGGATCGTCTAACTTGCGCACTGAACTACACACAACGATTAACATTACTATGAAAAAGCTATTTGCTTTATTACTGACGTGTGCTGCCATTTCATCCGCATCGGCACAGGATTTTAAACCGTTTAAGTGGAACCTGTCAGTAGGGTATGCCCGGCCGACGGGAGCCGGAGCCGGTGGGGGGCTGCTGGTATCGACAGAACCAAAGTATGGTCTGAACGACCAGATTGATATTGGCCTGCGTGCTGAAATTGCCTTAATGGCAAAAGCTGTTATGGTCAACGGCGATGTAACCAGCGGCCAAATAAAAGCAGCAGGATCGTATGTACTGACCGGAACGTATCTGCTGACTACAACAAACTTCCGCCCGTATGTCGGGATTGGCGCCGGCTTATATGCAGTTGGTGGAACAAGTTTTGAATACAAAGATAACATGGCAACGACGCCTACTGATTATACCGTAGAGGGGGCACGTAAGCTTGGTCTGATGGGCCGTGCCGGTTTCAAAGCCGGTCATTTTAACATGGGCGTTGAATATAACTATGTTCCGTCAACTAAAATCAGTTTGACAACGGGGCAGACAGCTAAAAGTTCTAATGGTTATGTCGGTGTGAAACTTGGCTTCGACATCGGTGGTGGCCGCTACTAGAAAGACTTGTTTGATAACGCAAAAGCGCGGCAATTTGCCGCGCTTTTGCGTTGTATACCGGTTAATCCGGTAGAATCGATGTATGTGGAGCAGTAAAGCGCATCAGCCTGCATAAAACTCAGCGTACCCGGCTTCGTAATCCGTCTGTTGGTCTGAAGCGTTCGCCGTAGGTATCAGCCAGCCGGTCACATTCGCGCACAAACGTTTCCGGACCAACAAAATCAACAAACGACAAGGCACCGCCGGTATAGGCCGGAAAGCCCCAGCCCAGAATCGAGCCAAGGTCAGCATCAAGTTTTGTACGGATAATCCCCTCTTCGTGACAACGCACGGCTTCGATGGCTTGCCGGTAAAGCAGCCGCTTTTTCACTTCGTCGATAACCGGTTGCTGATCCGCTGCCGGGAACAGGTCGCTCAGGCCGGGCCAAAGCACTTTCGGGCTATCGGCGGGGTAATCATAAAAGCCGGCTTTTGCTTTTTTCCCTGACCGGCCGAGCGCAACAAACTGCCTGCCGACCTGATAGCTGGTATCTGACTCATCGAGCGCCCCGTCCTGAATGCCCTGCGCGGCAATTTTATACACCAGATCAATCGCTACTTCATCTGTAACGGCCAACGGCCCGACCGGCATACCGGCGTCCTTGCCCGCATGTTCGATCAGGATGGGCGATACGCCGTCTCTGAGCAATTCCATCCCCTCGGAAGCATAGGTCCCGAAACAACGCGAGGTATAGAACCCGCGGGCGTCATTGACAACAATCGGGGTTTTCCGGATTTTGCGGGTAAAATCCATCGCTACGGCCAGGGCATAATCCGACGTTTGCTGCCCGACAATCAGCTCGACCAGCGCCATTTTGTCGACCGGCGAAAAGAAGTGAATGCCGATGAAGTTTTCGGGCCGGGCCGAGGCGGCGGCCAGTCCGGTTATGGGCAGGGTAGAGGTGTTGGAGCCGAAGACGCGGAGGCCGTCGGGGGCCAGCATCGGCTCGGCTTCGGCGGTGACCTGTGCTTTCAGGTCGCGGTTTTCAAAAACGGCTTCAATGATCAGGTCGCAGCCCGCCAGATCCGCCGCCTGACCGGTTGGGGTAATGAGCCGGAGCGTTTCCTCCGCTTTAGCAGGCGTCAGCTTACCGCGTTCAACGCTTTTTTGCAGCAAGGTTCGGGAGTAGTCTTTCCCCTTTTCGGCCTGTTCGACGGATACATCTTTCAGAACCACCTCAATACCGGCCTGCGCCGATACATAGGCGATGCCGGCACCCATGAGTCCGGCACCCAGTATACCTAGTTTTTTTACGTCTGTTTTCGGAATATCTTTCGGGCGGCCGGCGCCTTTGTTAGCCTCATTCATCCCCAGAAACATGGTTTGAATGAGGCTTTTGGCCACGGCGGAGGTTGCCACCTGCACAAAATACCGGCCTTCGATCAGTAAGGCACGGTCGATATTTACCTGAAGACCTTCATAGACGCACGACAGAATATCCAGCGGGGCGGGGTAGTTGCCCTTCGTTTTGTCCATGATCATGGCCGTACCGGCGCTGAACACCTGGACACCGGCCGGGCTCTGGACATTGCCGCCCGGAACAGCAAAATTGTCTTTGCCGATGATTTTACCCGTTTTCCGGTCAATGGTGTCCCAGGGTTTAACGGGTGCCGGGTTAGCGTTTATCCAGTCTTTGGCTTTCTGAAGGAGCTCTTCCGGCGACTGCGCTATGTCGTCGATCAGGCCAAGGGCTTTGGCTTCCGGGACACCCGCCTTTTTGCCCTCCAGCATCAGTTGCAGCGCCGCCTGCATGCCGATCATGCGGGGTAATCGTTGGGTACCGCCGGCTCCGGGCAGAAGACCGATCGTTACCTCAACGAGCCCCAGCACTGTTTTAGGTAGATTTAGAGCGATGCGGTGGTGGCAGGCCAGGCAGATTTCATAGCCTCCGCCCAGGGCGGTGCCGTTGATGGCGGCAACGACGGCTTTGCCACATGTTTCGATCCGGCGGAAAACCCGGTTTAGTTCTGTCGAGACCTTAAGCATCTCAGCGGGGTCTTTACCGTTGGCGCGCAGGATCATTTTCAGATCGGCCCCGACAACAAATTCGGGTTTATCCGATGTAACAATGACCCCTTTAACGGCCGGGTCGGCGATAGCCCGCTCAAGAGCAGCTTCAAATTGCGGTATTGATTCGTCATTTAAGACGTTCATCGGAGCGGAGGTCATGTGCCATGCGACGATAGCTATATCCTGCTCCTGCCGGTAATTAATCACAGGGTCAAGTGGTTTAGAGATGGATGAAACGCACGGGGCAACCGTAGCCGGTACCCCGCCGGATCAGAGCGTCACAAACCCCATCCGGACGGCAGTTAAGGCCATCGTTACCCTGCTTTTTACAGCAAACTTACCAAATAAACTTTCCCGGTATCCATCAACGGTACGTGGGCTGACACACATGCGGTCAGCAATTTCAGAGTAGGTCAGGTCACTACAGGCCAACCGCAGGAAATGCTTTTCCCGGTCGCTCAGAGGTGGTGGTGTATTGCACTGAGGCTTCATGGCTTGGGCGGTTATTTTAGCCCAAGCTATGTTACTGTAAATACAAATACAAGCCTCTGATTATAAAGTTTTTACTAAACGGTATATTTCGCAATACTAAACGCCGCCGCGGCCGCCGCAGCGCCGATCAGCATCACTTTGAACGCCCCGGAAACCGGCGGCTGACCGGTGATTTTGCTCTTGAAATAACCGAAGACAAACAGACAGATCAGGGTCACCACACTCGACCACATCAGGCCGTCAATCGGGCTTGCGACAAAAAAGTAAGGCAGCAGGGGCAGTAAACCACCGGCTACGTACGACAAGCCGATGGTCAGTGCGCTTTTTGTGGCACGGTTGGGGTCCGGTTCGCTCAGGTCAAGCTCAAAGCGCATCATAAAATCGACCCACTTTTTCTTGTCTTTTGCCAGTTCGTCGGCAATCGCGTTCTGTAATGCCGGACTCAGGCCGTATTCGGCGAAAACGTCACGGACTTCCTGTTTTTCGCGTTCGGGTACGCGCTCTACTTCATCGTACTCCCGCTTCAGCTCTGACCGGTAATGGTCGGCTTCGGTGCGGCCAGCCAGATACCCGCCTAATCCCATTGCGATAGACCCGGCCACAATCTCGGCGATGCCTGCCGTTACGACCAGATCAGACGACGAAACGGCCCCGCTCAGGCCGGCTGCCAGGGCAAACGGCACGGTCAGGCCATCAGACATGCCGATAACAACGTCAGTGATAAAATCCGAGCTTTGCAGGTGCTCTTCATGGTGGTGTAAATGGGTATCCGGATGGCTGCTCATTATCTGTTATTCTTCCTGGTTATTCAGTTTTGACAGTAAGCTGTAGGCGCCTTTAACAACAACAGGCGTTTTCTGCGGATCAATGTCGGCCGGCAGGGTGACCGCTACGTAACCATTCTCGGCGATACCGGGCTGAACCGTAACCTGCCGGAACTGATACTGGCCTTTTTCTTTACTGATCAGTACATAAACATACGATTTCCCGCCGAAAGAAACCACGGCTGATTCCGGCAGCGCTGACACCGACTGGCTGGTAACGTCCAGCTCGGCCGATACGTAGGCTCCCGGGATGATTGACGGGGTCGCCGTTTGCGGGTGGGCGTGTACCTCAATCGTACGTTGCGGCGAGATTTCTTTCCCGATCAGAATGACCGTTGCCGGATGTACCGGGCGGCCTTCCTGACCAACCGCATACCGGAGCCGCTGACCAACACGAATCTGGTCAATATTACGCTCAAAAACAGATAAGGCCAGATGGATATGACTAATGTCAGTGATTTCGGCCAGCACATCGGCCGGATTTACGAATTTGCCCAGATTGATGTTAACCATCGTAATGTAGCCGTCGACCGGCGACGGAACCGGAATGGTACGCGTCAGTTTGTCTGCCCGCAGCGAGGCCGGATTAATCCGCAGCATCGTCAGCCGCTGTGCCTGACCGGCCAGCTGTGCCTGGAGCCGCTGCCGTTCAGAGGCCGTTTGTTGGAATACTTTGAGGGCGCTGACATTTTCGCGGCTCAGTTCCTGCTGGCGCTGGTATTCCTGATCGGTATAATCGAGGCGGGCTTTGGTTTCCAGGTAATCCTGCTGGAGCTGGATAAACTCCGGATTTTCCAGAACGGCCAGTACCTGCCCCTTCCGGACACGCTGGCCCGGCAACAGATCATGGTTCAGGTTACGGACGTAGCCGCCGTAGGGTACCGATACCGTTACCCGCTGGTTGGGTGGTACATCAATGGTGCCGTTGACCTTGAGCGTGCTGCTGATGTCGCGGCGCTCCGGCTGGCCGAGCTCTATCGCGGCTATGTTGTATTGAGCCTGCGTAAAGGTGACCTCAACAGGGCCGTCGTTGCCTGCTTCGGCGGTAGCGGTACTGTCGGTTTTAGCCGGTGTATCTTCACCGGCATTTTTCGGGCTGTTGCAGGCCTGATATAGGAACATGGTCAGTAAAAGACCGGGAATGATTCGGTTCATGGGAGCGATTAGTCAAGCCCTGACAGGAATTCGAGGTACAGGACAGCCTGGTTTAGTTGGTTAAGTACATCCAGATAATTCTGGCGGATGGTGAGTGCCTGCTGGAGGGCCAGTGAGAATTCAACGTAGCCGATGTCGCCGCTGCGGAAGGCTTTGCGGGCATTGTCGGCAATGAGCCGGGCCTGGGGCAAACCGCTTTGTTCATAATACTGCACGGCGGTCTGGTAGCGGTCGTATTGCTGGACCGCCTGCGTATACTGGTTCCGGATGGTACGTTGCTGTATTTCCAGCTCGGTCTGCGCGATCTGCTCGGTAATGCGGGCCGACTCAACACGGGCTTTCTGCGGCCGGCTGATCAGCGGAAACAGAATACCCACCTGGCCACCGAAAAACCGGTGGCCGGCATTATACACGTACTCGTTGCCGTTGAAGTTCTGGGTACCGATCAGCGTCTGGGAGAAAATACCCAGCTGAAATTCGGGCAGCAGCCGTGCCTGCTCGACCTGCCGTGTCCGCTGATTTACCTCAATCTGTTGTTTCAGCAGCGCCAGCACGGGGTGATTATTGACCGAGGCGGTGTCGGTTGGCAGAGTAAGGGTGCGCCGGGTCAGGCGTTGGGCAGGTACGTCAACCGGTTCGGCGCTGTACAGCAGGTTCTGGAGCGATGTCCGGGCGGTAGTCAGCGCGGCCTCCGTCTGAGCCAGTCGCACGCGTTGTTCGGCCAGCTGGCTTTCGGCAGTGGCCTTTTCCAGCGAGCCGGTTTCGCCCGTGCGGAACCGGACGGCGGCGGCCTGCACAAATTCGGTCAGCAGTGAGTCCTGCTGGCGGAACAGCCGTTCCCGTTCGTGCTGGAACCATACTTCGTAATAGGCCGATTTCACCTGATACCGCAGGTCGTGCTGCGTAACGCTGACCTGCCGTTGCCGCTGTGCCGTTGTGGCGTCGTTCAGCGCTACAGATTCACGGATGAGCCTTGGGTTTGGCAGCGTTTGCGTCGCCGTGATGTTATTATCGAACTTCCGGCTGTTGTACTGGCCGAGCATGGCATTGACATTCAGCTTACCGATGTCATACGCCGACCGCCGCAGGGCTTGCTGAGCATTAACCTGATATTGAGCAACTTTGAGCTGCCCGTTCCGCGCATTGGCCTCCTGTAGTGCCTGGTCGAGCGTCACCGTACGAACCGGTGACTGTGCCTGCACCAGGCCAGTGAACAGAAGTCCGCCTAAGAACAGACTCAGGGTTTTAACCTGCTTGCCGGCCAGTTTACCGGGACCGCCTTCAAAAAAGGTGTACAATACCGGTAAAACAATCAGTGTCAGCAGTGTAGCGGTAATAAGCCCGCCAATGACGACGGTGGCTAACGGCTTCTGAACTTCGGCACCACCGGATGTGGAAAGTGCCATGGGCAGGAAACCCAGCGAGGCAACCAGGGCCGTCATGACCACCGGACGCAGCCGGACATCGGTGCCTTTGCGGATGATTTCGGTCAGGTCGGTCAGGCCGTCTTCGTGGCGCAGCCGGTTAAATTCGGCGATGAGCACAATGCCGTTGAGCACCGCTACCCCGAACAGGGCGATGAAGCCAACCCCGGCCGAAATGCTGAACGGCATGCCGCGCAGGAGCAGAGCCGCCACCCCGCCAATGGCCGCCATCGGAATGGCCGTAAAAATCAGAATCGACTGCTTGACAGACCCGAAGGTGAAAAACAGCAGCATGAAAATCAGCGCCAGCGCGGCCGGAACCGCAATCGAAAGCCGTTGTTTGGCCTCCACCAGATTCTGGAACTGACCGCCGTAGACAATCGAATAACCCGGCGGGAATTTGATTTTGGTGTCTACCTTCTGCTGAAGTTCCTTGATAATACTCTCCACATCGCGGCCACGCACGTTGAAGCCGAGTGTAATCCGGCGGTGGGTATTGTCGCGCTGGATCTGATTAGGGGCCTGAACGAGCTGAACAGACGCGATTTGCGAGAGCGGAATTTGGTTACCTTTCGGGGTCATAACGTATAAATTACTTACATCCTGAATACTCTGTCGTTTCTCTGGTGCAAGCCGCACCACGAGATCAAACCGGCGTTCGCCCTCAAATACCAGCCCGGCTGCCTGACCCGCAAAGGCGGTGTTGATGGTGCGGTTTACGTCGTTTACAGTAAGCCCGAACTGAGCCAGCCGGCTACGGTCGAGCTTAATCTGAATTTGCGGCTGGCCCTCAACCTGCTCAACATACAAATCCTGAGCGCCGTCTACGGTCTTGATGATGTTCGCCACCTTGTCGGCCTGACGCGTTAATTCACTCAGGTCGTCGCCGTAAATTTTGATACCAACGTCCTGACGCGAACCGGTCATGAGTTCGTTGAACCGCATCTGAACCGGCTGCTGAAAGCCAAAAGTCACGCCCGGAATCTGCGAAACAACCGCCGCCATTTTCGCCATCATTTCCTCACGGGTACCGGCCGAGGTCCATTCACTGACGGGTTTGAAAATAACCATGAGGTCACTGGCTTCGATAGCCATCGGATCGGTCGGAATTTCGCCCGCCCCGATTTTACCGACGACCTGCTCCACCTCGGGAAAGTTTTTAAGAATCAGTTTTTCGGCTTTGAGCGTGGCATCGACGGTTTCGGACAGGGAGCTGCCGGTCAGCACGCGGGTATCAACGGCAAAGTCGCCTTCGTCCAGTGTCGGCAGGAATTCGCCGCCCATTTGCATAAACGCAACGATGCTGGCTCCCAGAAAAAGGATGGCTGTTCCCAGGACAATAAGCCGGTGGCGCAGCGACCACAGCAGCAGCGGTTCGTAGCGGCGGTGTACGGCACGGATGAGCTTATCGGAAAAGGTCTCACGGTGTTCGATTTTCTTACTGAGCAGCAGGGCCGACATCATCGGTACATACGTCAGCGACAGAATAAATGCCCCCAGAATGGCGAACGCAACGGTCAGTGCCATCGGCGTAAACATTTTGCCTTCGACACCGCTCAGGGCCAGAATCGGCAGGTAGACAATCAGGATGATAATTTCGCCGAAAGCCGCCGAATTCCGGATGCGGGCCGCCGAATGAAACACTTCGTCATCCATTTGCCCCTGTGTGAGCGTTTTATCGCGGTTGCGCAGCATCAGGTGATGCAGGGTTGCCTCCACAATAATCACGGCTCCGTCGACAATAAGGCCGAAGTCAATGGCACCCAGGCTCATGAGGTTACCCGACACCCCGAAGACATTCATCATTCCGATGGCAAACAAGAGCGCCAGCGGAATAACCGATGCCACAACAACACCCGCCCGCCATTCGCCAAGGAGCAGGACGAGTACGAAAATAACGATCAGTGCCCCTTCGCTCAGGTTTTTCGTAACGGTACCGATGGCACTGTCTACCATTTTTGTCCGGTCCAGAAACGGGACGAGCTGAATGCCCTCCGGCAGCGTTTTTTCAATTTCGGCGATTTTCGCTTTTACACGCTTGATAACCGCCGAGGAGTTTTCCCCTTTCAGCATCATCACAATGGCCCCGACAACCTCGCCGTCACCATTGCGCGTGACGGCCCCGTAACGCACGGCTGAACCGATCTGTACGGTGGCTACATCGCGGATACGAACCGGTGTGCCGTTGGCATTCTGCCGGACGAGCACATTTTCGATGTCGTCGACGCTACCGATCAGCCCGTCGGCGCGGATGAAGAACGCATTCGGCTTCTTGTCGATGTAGGCCCCGCCGGTATTCTGGTTATTTTGTTCGAGGGCCGTAAACAGGTCGGTAATGCTCAGGTTGAAGCTGCGCAGCCGGTCGGGGTCAACGGCGATCTCGTATTGCTTCAGTTCCCCGCCAAAGCTGCTGATGTCGGCCACGCCGGGCGTTCCCAGCAACTGCCGCCGGATAATCCAGTCCTGAACAGACCGGAGCTCACGGGGCGGGTAGCGGTTTTCGTAGCCTTTTTTCGGGATAAGGGTATACTGGTAAATTTCGCCGAGACCGGTTGTAACGGGCGCCATGGTCGGCGTGCCGATGCCGGGCGGAATCTGGGTTACAATGGTTTGCAGGCGCTCGGCAATCTGCTGACGTGCCCAGTATACATCGACCCCATCTTCAAAAACAACAGTAACGAGCGAAAGCCCGAAGCGCGAGAACGACCGGATTTCGATAAGACCGGGAATGTTGGCCAGCCCGACTTCGATCGGAAACGTAACGAGCCGTTCCATTTCGGGAGCCGCCAGCGAAGGGCTTGGTGTAATAACCTGCACCTGATTATTGGTAATGTCGGGTACGGCATCAATGGGCAGACGGGCGGCCGACCACCCGCCCCAGATGAGCAGTACCAAAGAAAACAGTCCGATAATCAGTTTATTCTGAATAGAAAAACGGATGATGCTGTTGAGCATGGAGAATAAAAAAATGATGGTAGATAATGTATCCGGAAAGGGGAGGACGTATGCCGGAAATACACAGACGTACTGCATCGCTCAACGGTGTTGAGTGACGTCAGCAGGGCCATCATTTGCCATACATCCTAACGGACGAACAGCTTGGGCGGATGGAAAAAGGAGAAGGTCCGTTCGGTCAGGAGCGGGCTGTGGTAGTGAAAATTGGGGCGTTGTGCCAGGATAAACACGAGCCGGTCCAGCAGGGACGGGCGAAGCAGGTTGACCGGTACAAACGCAATATGCCAGGTAAGGCCCAGACAATGATGAGAGGCTTTGAACGGAATCTGCGAGTGGTCGTGCTGGTTCTGATGCTGCGCGCTGCCTGCGCCGTAATGAAGGCTCAGAAAATCAATAAGCGACAGATCAGGTGCGGCTGCACGGTGCAGTTCGTAATGCTCCCAGAGTTGCGGCAGTTTTACACACTCTTCCCATACCGACGTCGGCAAAATGCTGACGGCAGACAGGTAGAGCCCCAGAAAGAGGGTGAGAAACTGCTTCATACTGACAAATGTAACCTATAAACCGATTTATAAGTGCAGTATCAGTCGAAAAAAACAAACAAAATGATGATGAAGATCACAATAAAAATGTAGTACCAGCCATCGACGAAAATGTATGGCTTATACTTGGTATAAAAGTTACGGATGGCAGACATTATTGTATAGCGCTAAGTGATACAAAACCTGATACGTTTACAAAAATACAGGTTTCTGCTTAGGTATGAATACAGGTCAATCCTTTCGCTTCTCCTGCCGCGCTTTTTTCCGGGCTTCGCGTTTCTCCCTGCGTTCGGCTTTCCGGGCTTCGCGTTTGGCTTTGAAATCGTCTTTTATGGTCTGAACGGCATCCTGAAACGTAACGTCGTTGTCGAACTTCTTTTCGAACGCTTCAATGTAGGCATTGCGCAGAACGCCGAAGATGGTTGTCCAGATATCAACGGAAACATCACTGACATCGCCCTGCAGCGGGATTTTGGTGGCTACCTGGTCTTTGCGCTGGTTTTCCAGTACTTCCGATCCGGCTTCGGCAAGCAGCTCGCGGAAAAAACTGCCGATGGTGCGGTCGTCGTGTTCCTTAAGCTTGAAGACCTGCATATTTTTGGTCAACGGTTTCAGATACCCTTTCAGCTTGCCGTCGTTCATGGCCATTTCGCTGAAGACGCTGATGGTTCCGCGCTCAAAATCGATCTTCGCATATTCGCGCGCCAGCGTGTTGAGCTCTGTTAGCTGAAGGTCGTTGAAGCGCAGGTTGTAATCGAAATCAGGCGTTTGCTTCAGCACATACATGTTGGCGTCGAAGCGCATGGTACCCCCCCAGCCTGGCACATCGCCCGTCGCCCATATCGGCGACGGCAAACGCCCTGGCTTTTCATCGACATTGCGGATATTCCGGATTTCGCCCTGAAACTTTTGAAGCGACAGATCGGTATTTGCCTTACTGAATAACTTCAGCAGCTTAACCTGTCCGTCTGTTACGGCAACGCGGTTGATCTGAATCGGCATCAGGTCTTTTACCACCTTAGTCCAGTCAACTTCGGCGCCGGTCTGCCGTTCAGATTCGTTCGTACTGAAGGAAAAATTCAGCTGCGGGCTATAGCATTCGATTTCACTCACCAGCTTACCCTTGAGCAATGATTTCCACTCAATCGAGAGATCGCTTTTGGGGATGTAAATAAACGGCTCCTGAAGCTTGCCGTTTATTTTCCGGATGCGGAGTTCCTTGATCTGGTATGATCCCTGAATCAGCGAAATATCAACGTCTTCGATATGGCCGGTATAGCTACCCATGTCGGCCAGGAGGTTATTGACATACCGTAAGACAATATAAGGTAGCAGCAGACGGGCCACAACCAGCAGCCCTGCCACAACAAGCAGGATTTTAACAGACCGTTTCAAGGTACTTCATCGGATTGGTAGTATACAAGTAACCCGATGAAGCGTGTTTGGTTTACATAGTCCAGCAAATGACTGATCTATACGCACCTGTAAATCAATTTTATATAAACAGATCCAGAATCAGCACACCGATCAGACCCACAATGGAGACGATAGTTTCCATGACCGACCAGGTTTTAATCGTGTCTTTAATGCTCAGGTTGAAATATTCTTTAAATAACCAGAAACCGCCGTCGTTAATGTGTGAAAACATCAGACTGCCCGATCCGATAGCCAGCACCATCAGCTCCGGCTGAATGGTCTGGGCCTGCAACAGGGGCAAAATAATGCCTACGGTGGTCAGCCCCGCTACCGTAGCTGAACCGACACATACGCGGATAACAGCGGCCATGCCCCAGCCGAGCAACAGCGGCGGAATGGCGGCATCGGTCAGCAGACTGCCAATGTACTTGCTGGTACCGCTGTCCATAAATACCTGTTTTAGTGCGCCGGCGCCGGCAATAACCAGCAGAATCGGGGCGGCGGCCTTAATGGCCTCTTCGAGGTCTTTCATCACGGCTTTCATCGATTGCCCGCGCTGAAGCCCGAGGAAATAAACAGCAACCAGCACCGAGACCAGCATGCCGACATAAGGTTCTGACAAAAGTTTGAACAGATTGGTCAGCGCAGCCATACCGGCCGATTGCTCCTGATGGCTAAGGTAGGTTTTCAGCGGTCCGAGCAGTGTCAGCAACGCCACGGGTAACAGGGCTACGAAGAAACTGATACCGGCGCCCGGTAAATCTGTCGTAGGCACATCCTTGATATTGAACAGACTACGGTCGATGTGCGGGTTGTATTTCGTCAGGGTTTTACCGAAAATCGGACCGGCGATGACGATAGCAGGCACGGCGACAATCAGGCCATAGAACAGCGTTTTGCCAATATCGGCGTTCAGCTGGCCGGCAATGGCGGCCGGTGACGGGTGGGGGGGAAGGTATCCGTGTGCTACCGATAAGGCCGACAACATCGGTACGGCAACGGTCAGCAACGGCAGCCTTGAGGAAGCCGCGATGGTAAAGATAAGCGGGACAACGATGATAAAACCGGCATTGTAAAACAACGGAATGCCGATGACGAAACCGGCCAGTGCCAGCCCCCAGTGAATGTTTTTAATCCCGAACCAGCCGATCATAACATCCGTAATGCGTCGGGCGGCACCGCTTTCGGCCACGAGCCGGCCGAGCATTGCCCCGAAACCAATGATCAGTACCAGATCGCCGAGGGTTCCGCCGATACCGGTCTGGATCGACTTGCCGACGGCCGTGACCTCCATACCGGAGGCTAAGCCAATGGCCAGCGAAACCAGCACAAATGAGATAAAGGTGTCCAGATGCACAAAGGCAATCAGGGCCACTAAGGCCAAAATACCAAGCAGGGTTAAGAGAAGAGGCATGTGTAACGTGGGTTGTCGGAATAGGTCGAAGCGGTTCCGGTTGCTTCGGCAGCTGCATATTACTCACTTCGTCCGGAAAGACAAAGTCAGGGCATGTATCTTTTCTACTTCCTGCACGAGGGGCTGCGTAACGTCAAACGGAACCACGTGCAGGCGTGTGTCGGGATCATACCTGAAGACATCAAGTGGCTCCTGAAAACTCGCATTGGCAGGATAGAGTAAGATCAGGTCGCGGGCGCTGTATTTTTTGCCATAGGCATACAACTGATAAAGGTCGCCGGTGTCAATACCGTAATTACCTTTCCGGTCAGCGCCATTGACCTGTTTCCATTTCGTATCGAGCACGACTGTCTGCGTGTCCTGCCGGATCACAAGGTCGGGACGGAGTTTAAACTTAGGTGTTCCCACGTGGGCGTCGACCAGGTGCATCGAGCTTTCCTGTGCACTGATGCTGCCCGATGGCCAGTAGTGCCGGAAGCCGTGGGTGACGTACTGCTCAAAAATCCGTTCCATCGGAAACAGCAGCGCAAGCGACAGGGCCGTTCCCGCCCGAACGCCGTAGGCCTCCTGTTGCAGCAAGGCTTTGGCCCAGCGCAGGGCCGTGGCATAGCGGCTCTCCTGCCGGCCATTGGTCTGAACAAGCTGCCAGTCGACTGTCAGGTTTTCCGACAGCGATACCTCGTCGAATGCCTGGAGGAGTTGCCGGATGCGGGCCTGATTCCGGAGGGTGCCGGTGCGTGGCCGCAGCAGGTCCAGGGTTGTTTTCAGAATGCGGTTAGGCGGGGTGTCAGGTGTTCGCTTGTCGTAGCGGATGGCGACGCGTCCGGCATGGTGCAGGTTACGGCGCAGGTGCTGCCCCGGCAGGAATTTTCCTTTCCAGAACGGCTCATTGCCCTCAACGGTCAGATACGTTTGTTGGACTCCCTGACTGACGAGGCGCTCGGTTTCATCCAGAAACACCGTGATAAAAATCTCCCACAGCGGGAGCTGACTGCTGCGGGTGTGGGCGTTGGAAATGCTCCGGAAGGGACTTTTGGCCAGCCGCCGCAGCATCCTGAGCAACGACCGGCGGGCGGTTTCCGGCTGGTCGCCGGCAATTTTGGGTAGGATTTCCAGTTGAACACCATGCGGTGTTTCGAGCAGGCCGACGTAATTTTTGACACGGAGGGTTTCGCGGCCTTTTTGCCAGATCAGCTGGAGAATTGTATCGGCATCGTCCTGACCGGCCAGCTCACGCAGTTGACGGAAAGCGGGCCCCGGCAGGAAAACCTCCGAAACCGAATCAGCGTTGCCGGGAAAGTCGTCGGCATTGCGGATACACCCGTATTCGGAGATGGTTTTGCGAAGCGGCATGGCGCAAAGGTACGGATGTTTGGGCACAAGCACCGATGTTGTCTCTCATTCGGAATCTGCATATATTTGGTTAATAAACAATGGATGCATATGATAGCAACGCGCGAACGGGACAGAGGGGGAGCTGTAAAGAAGACGAAACAAAAAGTACCCGAACACCTGATCTACGAGATTCTGGACGGTAAGCCTATTCATTACAAAGGCTACCGGGATGTATTATCAGGAGTAAAGCGTTTTTCTGAAATTATGGGTTCAAGTACATTACAGTCTTTTATTGTTGCTTATTTCCAACGGATTTTGTTCAGAGAGTTAGATGAAGAGCTATATACTGTTTTATCAAGCGAAACGGGCTTACATCTTGATAAAAGAACGAACCTGGCAGGTGACGTGCTGATATTTGATAACAAGGTATTACCTGTTGAAGCAATTGATGAGTTCTATGCAAATGTGCCGCCTAAGGTTGTTATCGAAGTGGATATAGCTGCTGATCCGGAAGATATTGACAATGATACCTATGTTTTTAAGAAGACGGAAAAGCTGTTGCGGTTTGGTGTAGAAAAAGTCATCTGGATTACAACTAAAGCAAAAAAAGTAATGGTTGCCACCCCTGATGCCGACTGGCAGGTGAAGGACTGGCACAAAGATATTGAGGTAATGAACGGGATCATGTTTAATGTCGGGGAGTACCTGACAAAAAAAGGATCACCGCATGCCTGATACTATACAGATGGTATAAAATCAGTTATACCATCTGTACAATAGTATGTCATCAATCCCGCTGCACCGAACTGCCGCCCGATACGTTCTGGCGGACAGACGGGTTGCCCTGATAGCGCACGTTGCTGGCACCGGATGCACTTACATCGAGGTTTTTACCCACATCTACCCGCGCACGGCTTGCGCCTGAGACATCCAGAATTGCTTCATTGACCGGATAATCAAATGCGTACAGGCTTGAGGCACCCGATACATCACCTTCCAGCACACTGCCTGAACCAAACAACGTAGCTTCTGATGCGCCCGATAGATCAACGCGGACGCTGCTGGCATCAAGGTCGATATCGGAGCGGGAGGCGCCGGACAGTATCGCTTCAAAACTCCGCAGACCGCCGAACCCGCTGATGTTTGACCGGGTCGCTCCTGAAAAATCAACGCCGCTGATGGTTGGCATCGTAATCGTAAAATACGTCGTGTAGCGTTGTTTGCTGCTTGTCCGGTAGCGGGCGTAGAGTTTACCGTTGCGGGTGTACAGGTCCAGATCGTTGACATCGTTGCGGCTACCGCGTACCTCAATCCTGTAGGCAGATCCCTGCCGGACGGTGATGTTAAAGGCACTGCCCATTGAGAGCTGGTCAAAGCCCGTTAGCGCATAGGTCTGAATCACCTCTTCGTACGGATCGCGGTCGATGTAGTTGAAGGTGCAGGCGGAGAAGGAAGCCAGAATGGCCAGACAGGTAGTAAGGAAAATAGCGCGTTTCATACTGCTGTATTCGTTAGTGTTGTTGTTTATTTTGTCGCATTGGTGGAGCAACGTTCCGTGTCGCTTGGATAGGTTGACAGGCCAAAAGGTTTAACTGGTTGATTGGCCTGAAAAAAGAACGACCCACATGCAAGTTGTATAGCGCTATGACAACCATGCGGCAAAAGACCCCTACGAACGATTAAAAAAGTTTTCAGGCTGGCCGGTTGGCTTTCCGGTCGTAGAGTAAAAAGGCATACAGCATAAAAAGCCACCAATATTCTGTGTAAATCGCCAGACTAACCATTGGAATAAAGTACTGAAGGCGGCGCAGGGTAAAGGCGGGAAGTAAGCTAAAACTCAGGGTAATCAGATCGTCAAAGCTACGGCCCGGGTGAATGGCTGGCTCTGCGTAATTACTGTAGAAATAATAACAAGTGCATGATAACAGCACACAACTACCAAATATCCACCAGAAACGGCTATCCTGAGGGCCAAGTCCGCGATCTAAATAGGCGCGGTATTGATTCATGAGCTGATGCAGGGTTGTCATACGATATTGTGGTGATATATATGAACTAAATATACTATTATTTCTGACAAAAAAAGCCGGTACACAGCGTGCACCGGCTTCAGGAATGGTCCGGATTGTTAATAAATGAAATCCAGGTTTTTGTCTTTGTAATCCTCTGAGTCGAGCTCCAGGAATTCTTCCCAGAACGGATCGGCCGGGAGACCGGCTTTGCAGATCAGCGGCTCTTTTTTCACCGGATGCGTAAAATACAACCGGCGGGCATGCAGGTATATTTTCTTGTCGGCTACCACGCGGTCATATCCGTATTTAATATCGCCGCGAATCGGGCAACCCATGTGGGCCAGCTGCGACCGGATCTGGTGCGGACGGCCTGTAATCGGTTCAACCTCCAGCAAATAGTGCTCGTTGATCAGACCCAGCAGCCGGTATTTCAATTCGGCTTTCTGCGAATTCGGAGCTTCGTAGTCGTATACCGTAACCTGGTTTTTGGCTTCGTCCTTCACGAGCCAGTTTACCAGTTTGTCCGACTTCTGCGGCGGCTTCTGGCGGACAACAGCCCAGTACGTTTTCTGAATCTGCCGTTTCCGGAAGAGTTCGGTCATGCGCTCCAGCGACTTTGACGTGCGCGCAAACACCACCAGACCACTCACCGGCCGGTCGAGCCGGTGAACAGGATGCAGAAATACGTCGCCGGGTTTGTTGTATTTCTCTTTAATGTAATCTCTCAGGATGTCGGTAAGAGTAATATCGCCGGTGCGGTCGCCCTGCACCAGAATACCCGGCTCTTTGTTCACAACCAGCAGGTGATTGTCTTCGTAGACGACCTGAAAAGGTTTTCTTTTTTTCATACTAATACGCTTCGCTTTCGTTCGGGAAGCTGCGTGTTTTTACATCGTCGACATAATGCGCGATGGCCTCGTTCATGATTCCGTTCAGGTCGGCGTACCGGCGCAGAAAGCGGGGTTTGAACTCTTTGGTAATGCCCAGTAAGTCGTGTAACACAAGAATCTGACCGTCGGCATCAGGACCTGCACCGATACCAATCGTCGGAATATTCAGATTTTGAGAGACTTGTTTTGTCAGGGCCGCCGGAATTTTTTCGAGGACGACACTAAAACATCCGATTTCCTGTAACATCTGTGCATCCTCAATTAGTTTCCGTGCCTCCGCTTCTTCTTTAGCCCGGACGGTATACGTGCCGAATTTATAGATCGATTGCGGGGTAAGGCCAAGGTGGCCCATTACCGGTACACCGGCGCTCAGAATCCGCGTGACAGACTCTTTAATTTCGACACCACCTTCGAGCTTAACCGCATGGGCACCTGATTCTTTCATGATCCGGATCGCCGACCGGAGGGCTTCCGACGAGTTGCCCTGATAAGAGCCAAACGGCAGATCCACGACCACCAGGGCCCTTTTTACGGCCCGTACCACTGAACTGGCGTGGTAAATCATCTGGTCGAGGGTGATGGGTAAGGTCGTTTCGTGGCCCGCCATCACGTTTGATGCCGAATCGCCGACGAGGATAATTTCAACGCCTGCCGCATCGACCACTTTGGCCATCGAAAAGTCGTAGGCGGTCAGGGCGGTAATTTTTTCTCCTCTATTTTTCAGTTCCTGAATAACGTGCGTAGTTACCCGCTTTATATCCGGATTGTGTACAGACATGGTATTGCCGTTTAATGGGGTATGCTTATCGTGGACGCAGCCACGCTTCGGGATTCATTTTGGTAAGGTTTTTCCAGATCTGAAACTGGATTTCGGTAATGCCGTCTTTACCGGTCGCAACGCTGCCAATCATGTCGCGTGCCTTAACCCGCTGACCGATTTTAACCGAAACGCTTTTCAGTTTAGCATAGACCGTCATGTAGTTTCCGTGCTGAATAGCCACGACGTTATTCATGCCAGGCATGTAAGCCACGTCCTGTACAACGCCGTCATAGACCGACTGAACGGATTCTCCGGCATTAGTCTGAATATCGATGCCCATGTTTTCAACCATCAGACCTTTCAGGACAGGGTGGGGTTTTACCCCGAATTTATCCGAAACAAAGCCATGCTGCACCGGCCAAGGCAGCCGGTTTTTGGAAGCGGCAAACGAGGAGGCCAGGGCATATTCGGCCTCGTTCAGGTTATTCTCCCGTGCTTCGGCAGGGCGTGAGACCACCACTGGGGCTTCGGCTTTCGGCTCTGGTTTGGGCTCCGCTGGTTTTGGTTCGGCCGGCTTAGGCTCAGCTGGTTTTGGCTCCGCCGGATTATCGGCCGGTTTATTGGCATTGGCCAGGGCTTCGGCCCGGCGCTGTTCGTCGGCTTTACGCTGGTCCTCCGCCCGCCGGCGTTCTTCTGCCTTACGTTCGGCTTCCAGACGGGCTAAGCGCTCACGTTCGGCCCGTTCCCGTGCTTCGCGTTCGGCTTTTTCGCGGGCTTCCCGTTCTGCACGCTCTTTCGCTTCCCGCGCAATAATGCGGGTAATCATGTTTTCGAGGTTGGTCACTGCCCGGCGGCTTTCAACCAGTTCGTCGCGAAGCTGCACCTCGCGCTGACTCAGCTCTTTAACAACTTTATTCTGCTCATCTTTAAGCCCTTCCAGCTTTTTGCCCTCTGAGACTTTGGCTGTCAGTGTCGTTTTCTGCTGGCTACGTTTCTGCTCCGTTGCTATCCGTTTTTCCTGCAACATACCCTTTACCCGCTCCATTTGTTTCACTTGACTGTGCCGGGCATCGGAGTATTGTTTCAGGTAGCGGTAGCGGGCAACGAGCTGGTTGAAATTGTCTGACGAAAACAGGAAACCCAGCGGATTAAGCTGCTGGCGTCGTTTATCGGCCGAATACACCATCTCGGCATATTGCTTTTTCAGCTGACCAAGCTCCTCGTTAAGTTTATTGCTGGCATTGCGCAGGTCGACTACTTCCGAATCCATCAGTTTCAGGTCTTCGGTCATCAGGTTGATCTGCTCGGACTGCGATTTGATCTGCTGATTCAGGGCTTTGAGCTTGCCCATGGTGGCCTGCTTCTCCGTCGATGTCTGTTTCAGAATCGACCGGATTTCGGTGATTTTTTCAAGGTTCTGCTTTTTTTCCTTCTCCAGTACCTGCCGGTTACGGGGTTGCTGGGCATAGGCCAGCCCGCTTACCAGCGAGAGACCGGTCAGGAGAAAAAACGTAAACCGGAAATGAGCTTGCCACGTTACTGTACACATAAGCTGAAATCAGGGTTCCCGTCAGGGCCGGCGCGTATAGCGGGACGGAATGCTGAACGGGAAACCGGGGTTTTTGTCTACCAATTCGACTTTGCTATGCCGAATCCGCAACAAGGTCTGATAAAACTGCCCGTCAGCTCCCGATTTATAATCGAGGGTGATCAGGCTGGTATAAGGGAATAAAAAGTTGTTCAGCGCGGTAAAATCGGCATAGTCGAGCCGGAGCGTATTTTTGGTCGGCTGTTCCACCACCATCAGTTTCTTCAGCTTCCGGTTTTCTTCGCCGATATAATTCTCAACCAGTACCTTCCCTTCCGTCTGACGCAGGAGCAGGTAATCGCGTTCGTTTTTAATTTTCTGCGCGGGTTGTTTCGGAAGGGGCAGGTTACCGACAATCAGAGCCTGAAGCAGTTCAAAGTTCATGTCGAAGTTGAACCGCTTGCTCAGTCCCGGAAAATCGTACTGCGTATACTCGTTGTTGATTTTATCCAGAATCGTGATCGAATCACGGGTGACGAGCACCCGGGCAGCTTCCACCCCGATTTTGGAAATTGCGATCCAAACCAGACTGTCTTTGGCTACCCGGATATTTACCGTTGCATTATCGATATCCTGATCTTTGCTTTTGAAAGAAACCTTTGCTTTGGCTGTCAGGAAATTAAAGTCAATTTCGGCTACGTTGGCCCGTGCCTCTTCAATGCCAGGACGGGGTGTTTTCTGCGTATTTACCGGAGGCGTTGCGGGAGTATTGGCTGATGTTGAGGTAACGGCAGCACTGGAATCGCCCGGCATAACCGGTTTCAGGCGCGTTGTGTCCGGCGAACCGGATGCCGTCTGCTCCGAAGACCCGGTGCGGTCAAGCCGGTGCCGGCGACAGCCTTCACTGCCTGTCAGCAGCACCAGCGCCAGCAGCCATGTCCACTGGACGGGCGGGAGACTGTATGATTTGGTACTTCCCCGGATAATCTGCTTGAAACGGAGTGAAAACCATCCCAAATCATACATCTGCGTTTTATTCATATAATTTTCCGGTGGCAATCTTTTTGTCAATGTTACTACTTGCTTCGCCTTTTTGTTTGGCTTTTTTCCACTGTTCAACGGCTTTGTCGCGCTCACCTAACTGATACAACACATCGCCGTAATGCTCCAGAATGGTACCGCTCACGTTCGGATCACCGGTAACCGCTTTCTCAAGATAGGTACGGGCTTTGGCGTAATCCTTCATGACATACAGCACCCACGCATGCGTATCGAGATAGGTCGCATTCGTCGGGAAACGATCTACGAGTTTCTGCGACATCTGTACGGCCTGCGGCAGTTTATCTTTCCGTAATGACAGGAAATAGGCAAAGTTATTCAGCACGTGCTCATTCAACGGGTCCGTTTTGAGGACCAGTTCATACGCTTCGTCAGATTTAGCGTTGTCGCCGGCACCGTTGTAGGCATCGCCCAGCTGTGCGTTAATGGCTTTGACCAGATCAGGGTTCTGCGTGACTGAAATCAGCTTCCGGCTTTCTTCCAGCGCATCAACCGCTGCCTGGTATTTTCGTTTGTAGAGGTTCGCCGATCCGTTTGAGTACCAGAACAGTCCCTGTGTCGGAAAAATCTCCAGCGCTTTTTCTGAATGCACCAGCAGACTGTCTACCTGGTTGAGCTGCCCGTCGAGCTGTAGAATGGCTTCCCAGACCTGATACGATGATTCGTCGAGCCTGGCGGCTTTCACATAGGCATCGCGCGACTCCGCAAATTTGTTTTGCTGCGCCAGCAGATCTGCCATCATGATCAGTGACTTCGCATCATTCGGGTGGGTTTTTACCAGATCCTGCGCCATTTTCAACGCATCCTGCTGCCCTGCCTTATCATCGCCGTTCAGGGCGGCATAACTCGCCAGAATCCGGGCTTTCAGGTTGGGTTCCAGATTCGGGTTATTGAAGACATGGTCCAGTTCCTGCTTGCAGCGGGCCATATCGCCCTTTTTCCGGTAAATATCGGCAAGCATGACGTGGGCCTGTGCCATGTCCGGATCCAGCTTAATGGCTTTATCCAGCCAGCCGATGGCCTGGTCATTGCGGTCGTTGGCAATAAGGAGTTCCGCGCCTTCTACCAGGTATTCCGGTTCACCCGGCTCTGAGGCTACCAGCTTTTCGGCTTCTTCAACGGCCTTATCAATCTTGTTCTGCTTCAGATAAATCCGCTGCTTCTGGCGGGTTATTTCCTCGTTGATGCCAAGCGCGCGTTCAACACGGTTGTAGGCGTCGAGGGCTTTATCCGGTTTATCGTCGAAGAGGTAGATCGCGGCCAGCTCAACACCGTACTCCATGTTGTCGGTACTTTGTTTGAGCAGGCTTTCGTACAACTCCTCGGCATCGCTGTAGCGCTTTTGCTTCACATACAGTTCGGCCAGCAGGAGGGAGTAAAATTTATTGGTTTTATCTACGCTGTGGGCTTTGGCCGCATACGGAATGGCTTCTGCCGTTTTGCCGGTTTTCATCAGCGCCGACGCCATGGCATACTGAGCGCCTGCGTTGTCGGGTGATTTCTGAACCAGTTTTTCGAACTGCGCAATGGCTTTGGAAGGCTCATCAGTCATTAGAAACTTCATGCCTTCCATGAACTGCGATTCGTCTTCGAGCCGTGCCCGGACCGGATCCGATTGGGCAGCGGCCGGCGCTGTCGTGCTCAGTGGTTTTTCACCGGCTTTTTTTTGCGCCAGCACCGACGTGGCCGGCAGCGTAAAGACCAGACACCCGAGTACGTATTTTGTTAAGCAACGTGTGTTCATCGCAGTTGTAAAAGATAGCAATATCAGTATATAACGATTATTATCCAGAAACGGCAGGGTAAATCGTTCTATTGCAGATCGCCCGCAAAACAGGTGGGAATCAGACAAAGATAACAGTTTATCGGCTTATTCAACCGCATCATATACTTGTACACGCGACCACAGGTGTGCACAGTCGGCTACAAATTTCTTATGCGTCGGGTGTTCCTGGTACACATCCTGAGCCGCTTTATCCGTAAAAATAAACGTGATCGAAAAGTCATAGCTGTGGTCAATCACCGCACGGCGGGTTTCTGCCGGCTGACCAATGTAGGCAGCCTGGATAGCATCTATGCTTTTTAAGGTCTCCAGTCCGGCCCGCAGGGAGTCGTGATCTGCCTGATTTTCAGGATTATTAAGCCAGAAAAATACTGTGTGTACAAACATGTTTAAGGGAGAAGTTTAACGAAATGAATACTGTAGAATGAACAAGGGAAAATGCAGCAATTAATCCTATTCATTTTACAGTATTCATTCCACATTACGGATGTAGCCATACTAACCCGGACGGGCTGCCGGGCGTTTATGAAAATTTTTCCAGTTGCTTGACCAGCACGTCAAAATCCTTAGGATACGGGGCTTCAATTTTCATGCGGTCGCCGTTCAGGAGATTAAACGTGAGGGAATGGGCATGCAGGGCTACCCGCTGGATAAGCGGAAATTCCTCGGTATCTTTCTTGAGGTTGAAATTGCGCTTCAGCTGCGACAGGAAAAGCGGCTCGCCGCCATAGGTCGGGTCGCTGACAATCGGCGCTTTGAGGCACATCAGGTGCACCCGGATCTGGTGCATGCGGCCCGTAATCGGAATACATTCCACCAGCGTGGCTTGCCGGTACGCCTTGATGGTATTAAAGATCGTTTCGGCCACCTTCCCTTTCTGCCGGTCAATCCGGACGGCGGTTCCGTCCTTAATCGGTGCGATGGGCAGGAAAACCGAAATGCTGTCGAAATCATGTACACCGTTGACAACGGCATGGTAGCGTTTGGTCACCTCGCGGTGTTCAAACTGCATGGCCAGATGGCGGTACGCTTCCGGATGTTTGGCAATAGCCAGAACGCCCGATGTTTCCTTATCCAGCCGGTGGCCGAGCTGGGCGTCGGCATGGTAGGCTTTCGCCAGCCGCAGAATACTCGAAGACCGGTCGGAAGTACGTTCGTCCAGCGAGGCTACGTAGGGCGGTTTGTTGATAACAATATAGTCTTCGTTCTCAAAAACGATCAGGTCTTCGAAATTGATTTTCATGAAAATCGGATAACTCCCGACGGATGTCCGGTCACAGCCTTTACGGCCGGCACCGGGTTACAGACGGGCTGAATGAATCTGTATGTATGTGCTGGTGCCTACTCCATTTTTTCCAGCTTGAAGCTGAAGGTAGTGCCTTTGTCTATTTTCGACATTACCGTAATTCTGGATTTGTGGGCATTCAGAATATGCTTAACAATGGCAAGGCCTAAACCCGTTCCCCCGCGCTCCTTTGAGCGGCTTTTATCAACGCGGTAGAACCGTTCGAAGATGCGGCTCAGGTGTTCGGGCGGAATTCCCGGACCGTCGTCCTTTACCGAAACTTGGATGTTCTTTTTATCTTCTTCCAGCGAAACGAGCACCTTACCGTTTTCATTGCCGTATTTAATGGCGTTTTCGATCAGGTTGGTCATCACCTGCATAATGCGCTGCGGATCGGCTTTAACCCAGGTGCCGTTCGGCTTGTCGGTCTTCACTTTGAGCGACACCCCTTTGTTATGGGCGATTTTCTCGAGCTGGTCGAATATTTCGCCAACGACTTCGTGCAGGTCAATCCGCTCAAAGTGCATCTTTACCTCGCCGGTTTCCAGCTGGGATAACGCCACAAGATCCTTGACCAGAATATCGAGCCCATCGAGGCTTTTGGCGGCTTTTGCGAGGAACTTACCCCGTACTTTTTCGTCGTCAATTGCCCCGTCCAGAAGCGTATGAATAAATCCCTGAGCGGCGAAGATCGGGGTCTTTAACTCATGTGAGACATCGGCCAGAAACTCCCGCCGGAACTGCTCAATGCGCCGGAGCTCTTCAATCTCTTTCTGCTTTTTAGCAACGTAGAAAAAGAACTCATCATTCAGTTTTTTAAACGGATGGTTGTTTTTGGAAATCGTTTTGCGGTTAATGGTAAAGTCCTTGAGCTTAAGCTTATGAATGGTTTTATACATTTTATCGACCTCCCGGTATACCAGAATTTCGATGGCGTAGAGAATCAGGAAAAACGACACGCCGAATGACGATATGCCCGCCACAAAGAGCATACTGTTGGTGACACCTTCGACAAATGCGAGGAAAACAGTGGTCAGGGCTGAAATCAGGACCGCCAGCAGCAGGGCGGTGATTCTTGGACTTAACAACATGACTCCAAAGGTACACTATTTGAACCTTTATGCCCAAAAACAGCTGAAGGCAACCTGTAAACTTAACAGGTTGCCTTCAGCAAAAGTCTTTCGGTCAGGATTTATTCCAGAGATGTAGCATTATCTGAGGGGGCTACATCGGTCAGAAGCTGGTGCATTACGCGCTCAACCATCTGAATTGCTCCCTGTAACGCACCAAAGGCTATACACAGAGGCAAGATAATGGGCAAAAAGAATACCCATTGCAGGATCATGTATAAACGGAGTCTTCTCATCTCAGATAATAGTTACGGATTCTCAATAAGGTTAGTTTGGGTTTTCGTATTAAACTACTTTATAGGTAGGGTTAATAAGTACACCAAAGTTAAATCTTTTTAAACAAAACAGCAAATTGAAAATAGAAATATTCGAAAGAAAAATTTCACTTTATTGACGACATAAGCAAACTGTTTGTTGCTTCTACTTCAAAAATTGTTCCGGCAAGAAGAAAAAGCGGTAATTTTTAATGTTTGAGGCCACATTTTTAATGTATTAACTACATTTGCTTTAAAAAATTGTTGCTTAACGTGTTGAATTCGAACCGATACCGATCCCGGACCGCCCGCTTTCTGCTCTTGCTCTATGCAGGAATGCTGGTGAACGGAATCTTGTTTCTGCACGCCCACCGGCTGGCAGACGGAACGATTATCACCCACGCGCACCCCTACAAACCCGTAGGCAAAGACCCGATTCAGCCTAACAACCACACGCAGCAGGAGTTGCTCTGGCTGGACGCTGTTACCAACGCACTCTATACCAATCCGGAGCCATTTTTCTGGCTGGCTGTGTTTACGGCCGTCTTCACGGCTACCCCTGCTTTTCCGGTTCTTTTCCGCACAATCAGCCGGCGTCATACGGCTTTCCGACACCGCGGCCCCCCTGTCTATAGGCTGATTTAATGGCTGGTACATGGCGTTACGCTTTGTTCGCATGGGATAGCTGTGGGCTATAGGTATGTCCTCACGGCTTTCCGGTATGTGTTCAACGGGCGTATGCGATGTACCGTGCCCCGGTATTTCATCTCATAGACACAATCGCTCCATGTATAAACTTCTTCTCGTTTTATGCCTGGTGCCAGGGCTGGTACTGGCACAACTGTCGGGTATTGTTACCGATAAAAATACCCGTGAACCGCTGATCGGTGCAACCGTTTATCTGCGTGAACTTAAAAAAGGGGCTGTTACCGATGTAAACGGCCGGTATCAGCTGGGCAACCTGCCCGCCGGTATACAACCGGTTGAGGTACGGCTGGTCGGTTATCAGACTATTCTCCGGAAAGTTAAGGTTGGCGGCGATAGCAGCAGCATCAATTTTGCCCTCGAAACCGATTCAAAGCAGCTTCAGGAAGTTGTGGTGACGGGGCTGACAACGGGCGCAACCGTGAAGCAGAGCCCGATTCCGATCATGACCTACTCCCGTTTACAGTGGATGCAAAGTAGTTCGACTAACCTGGTTGACGCGGTGGTGAAGCTGCCGGGCATGTCGCAGATTACCACGGGCGTGGGCCTGTCAAAGCCGGTGATCCGGGGGTTGGGCTTTAACCGGGTCATTACCGTACACGACGGTGTGCGGCAGGAAGATAACCAGTGGGGCGAGGAACACGCCCTGCAGGTCGATGAATATTCGATTGACCGTTACGAGATTATCAAGGGAGCAGGCAGTCTGTTGTACGGTTCCGATGGCCTTGGTGGTGTCATGAGCCTGATTTCGGCGCGGCCACCGGAGCCCGGCGTGATGCGCGGGCAGGTACTGACCAACTACCAGAGCAATAACCAGATGTTTGGCGTGTCGGGCATGGTCGAGGGAACCACTAAAGGCGGCGTGTTCGGCCGCTTCCGGACAAGCTACAAGAATGCCGGCAATTACCGGAACCAATACGACGGGCGGGTGTATGGCTCAGCTTACCGGGAACTGGATCTGAGCGGAACAGTAGGCGTGAACCGGAGCTGGGGCTATTCGCAGGTATACGTGTCGAATTTTCATCAGGACATTAATATCGTTACCGGTGAGCGGGATAATCTGGGCCGCTTTCAGAAGCTGGTACGCCTCAGTAATGAAACAGAAGGCCCTGTAACCGTGTCCGACGACGAACTGCGCGGGCGGGCCATTAATCCGGCAAACTATCAGAGCCTGAACCACCTGAAGTTTTCCTGGAATACGTTTGCAAAACTAGGGGCAGGAAACCTGTCGGCCGTGATCAGCTATAACCAGAACCGGCGCCTGGAGTATGCCAGCACGCTGACACCCGGCGAACCGGCCTTGTTTTTCATGCTTCAGAACGTTTTCTACGACCTGAAATATTACCTGAACGCTGGAAAAGGCTGGGATGTAACGTTTGGCTGGAACGGTATGAACCAGTGGAATCAGAACCGCGGTCTGGACGTACTGTATCCGGGATACCGGTACTGGGACAATGGCATTCTGGCCTTTTTCCAGAAGAAAACGGACCGGCTGACCATGAGCGGAGGCGTTCGCTTCGATGTCCGGCAGATGAATGTCAACCGGCTGTATGTAACGCCTGACGGTGCCTTTACCGAAACCGCCGCGCCGCAGAATCAGACCCGTTTTGCCGGTCTCAATAAAACGTTTTCGAACCCTACCGGAAGTTTTGGGGCTACCTACAATCTGACGCCACAGTTTACGGTGAAGGCCAACGTGGCCCGCGTATTCCGGGCACCGTCGGTACCGGAGCTGTCGGCCAACGGCGAGCATGCCGGTACGTTCCGCTACGAAATCGGCAGCCCCGATCTGCGCTCCGAAACCTCGTGGCAGGGCGATCTGGGCGTAGAACTGGAGACCAAAGGCGTACATGTGATCGCGAATGTGTTCCGGAATCAGATCAGCAACTATACCTTTTCGGAAAAAGTACTCGACCGCTTCGGCCGTGATTCGATCGTTGATCCGGCCCGTCCGATTCTGACCTACCGGTATGTGCAGGGCAATGCGGTGTTGTACGGTGCCGAGCTACAGGCTACCGTGAATCCGCTCAATGCCCGCTGGTTTAACCTGATGGGATCGTATTCGCTGGTGCGTTCCCGTAATTTGTCGGCCCGCAACGATTCGGCCCGTTATTTGCCGTTCCTGCCGCCGCCGCGGTTTATTGCCCAGCTGAAGCTGACAAAGACGGAATGGGGAGACCGTATGCGAAATTTATACGCGCAAATCGAAATAGAGCACAATCAGGCCCAAAATCAGGCATTATTAGCCTACGGAACGGAAACGCCTACGCCCGGTTTTACGTTATGTAACATAGGGGGTGGCGGCGATATCGTCAACTCCGGCGGCCGGACCCTGTTTTCCGTCTATCTGACAGTGCAGAATGTGTTCGACCGGGCCTACCAGAGTCACCAGAATCGGCTGAAGTATTTTGGTCTTAATCCGGCAACGGGTCGTGCGGGGGTATTTAATATGGGACGAAACGTAAGTGTGAAGGTGGTTGTACCACTGACCTTCGCGCCGAAAGCCAGACCATAGATACCGCTGAGGTGGACGTTTTACGGGTTTCGATTTATTTTTACAAGGCAGATTTTGTATCATTGCCCTGACCTGGTAGCATAACTGGCAACCCGTAAAACCAACACGTACGTGAATATCATTCAACTATTACCGGACTCGATTGCGAATCAGATTGCGGCGGGAGAAGTGGTGCAGCGACCGGCTTCGGTAGTAAAGGAATTGCTGGAAAACTCCGTTGATGCGGGCGCTAAATCGGTGCAGCTGATTGTGCGTGATGCGGGACGTACGCTGATTCAGGTAATCGACGATGGGTCGGGAATGACCGAGACCGATGCACGGATGAGTTTTGAACGGCATGCCACCTCAAAAATCCGCACATCAGATGATTTGTTCCGTATCCGTACGATGGGGTTCCGCGGCGAAGCTCTGGCGTCGATTGCGGCGGTTGCCCAGGTAGAGATGCGGACCCGCCGTGCTGCCGAAGAACTGGGCACGCTCATCCGTATCGAAGGCTCTGAGCTGAAAGCACAGGAAGCTATTTCGTGTTTGCCCGGCACCAACCTGCTGATCAAAAACCTGTTTTTTAATGTGCCGGCCCGCCGCAACTTCCTGAAATCGAATTCGGTGGAAATGCGGCATATTCTGGATGAATTCCAGCGGGTAGCGCTGGCGCATCCGGAAGTCAGTTTTACGCTGTTTCAGGATGATCGCGAGGTATACAACCTGCAGGGCGGGAAGCTTAGCCGGCGCATCATTGATATGTTCGGGAAAAGTTACCGCGAACAACTGGCATACTGCGAAGAAGAAACGCCCTACGTAAAAGTGCGCGGGTATATCGGTAAGCCGGAGTCAGCGAAGAAAACCCGTAATGAGCAGTTCTTTTTTGTGAATCTGCGGTATATCAAACATAATTACCTGCACCATGCCGTAACGGGTGCCTACGAAGGAACGCTTCCTGAAGGCAGTCACCCGTTTTATGTGCTTTTTATTGATATTGACCCGTCCCATATTGATATCAACATACACCCGACCAAAACCGAAATCAAATTTGATGACGAGCGGTCGGTGTATGCCATCGTAATGGCTGCGGTCCGGAAAGCGATGGGCGTGTATAATCTGGCGCCCTCACTTGACTTTGACGGGAATGTGAATTTTCTGTCGGGGCAGGGGAGCCTGGCCGACCGGGGCCGGAGTGATGCATCGGTACCACGGCCGGCCGTGCCGTCGTGGATTACGGGGGAGCGCCCTTCGGCGAATGATGCGGACATGCCCCGCGATCGCCCCCGCCCGCTACCGTCGAACTATAATTTTGACAAGGCATCGTCGGACCGGGCGGAAACCGAAGCCCTCAAGAAGAGTTCAGCCCGTAACTGGCAGGCTTTATTTGAAGGCATTGCCAAGCCGGAACCCGGCGGAACCCCGCCGGCTGGTCCGCCGGTAAGTGACTGGCTGCCACCAACTGAATCCCCGCTGCCGGAAAAACCGGCACTTACCCTGGGCAGCAAAGCCAACCAGCTGAGCGAAGGTGAAGATGTGCAGGCCGACAATATTATTCAGGTACAGAACCGTTACTTATTGGCAACCGTTAAGTCTGGACTTTTGGTAATTGACCAGCGGCGCGCGTATGAGCGGATTCTGTTCGATCAGTTTCAGCATGCGCTCACACGGCACAGCGGTGCGTCGCAGCAGTTGCTGTTTCCGAAAACCGTTAAGCTGATGCCGGTTGATTACCAGCTGGCACTCGAACTGCGCGAAGAACTGACAAGTCTGGGCTTTCAGTTTGATGAGCTGGGATCGAATTCGCTGGTGATCCGCGGTGTTCCGGCGTTATCGCCGACGCTGGGTCAGGCAACGGAAAGCGAAGAAGATGTGTTCGGAAATTTACTGGCGCAGTTCCGCGAAGATACCGGCAAGCTGAAACTGGAACGCTCCGAAGCGCTGGCCCGTTCGCTCGCACGGCGTACAGCGTCGCGGTACCAGACACGGCTTAGTCCGGTAGAATGCAAAGCACTGGTCGATCAGTTATTTGCGTCGTCGAATCCCGGCTATACGCCGAAAGGTGAGGCAATTACAAGCGTGTTAACGTTGGATAAAATTGCTGGCTTTTTCAAACCGTAAATGGTTTATATTACGTAAATTGTAAAAATGATGAGTTTAAGCCCTGTTGTTCGAATTATACTTATACTGAATGTTCTGGCGTTTCTAGTAACAAGTGAAGCCGTAATCAAGCAGTTTGGCCTGCATTCAGTTTTATCGGACGACTTCAGACCTATTCAGTTATTGACCCACATGTTTTTACACGGCGGACTGGGTCATATTTTCAGTAATATGCTGGGGCTGTTTTTCTTTGGTCCTATGCTAGAGGGGGTCTGGGGCTCACGCCGGTTTGCCTTTTTTTATTTGTTTACCGGATTAGGCGCTGCCGGTTTGTATCTGGCGGTGAATTATTACGAAATGAGTCAGTTACTGGAAGCGGTGAATGCCTACCGGAGTGCACCGACACCGGAAAACTTTATGATGTTTATCACAGACCATGCTGGTTCTGCCTATGACCGGATTGAACCGTTTGTGACTAGCTTTGAAGCCAATGCCCGGAATCCGCAATATATTCAGGAAAGCCTTGGGTTTGTTAATTCATACTGGCTGGCTCAGGCAAACGAACCGATGGTCGGGGCTTCAGGAGCGGTTTTTGGTATAATTATGGCTTTTGGCTTATTGTTTCCAAACACTGAACTGCTTTTGCTGTTTCCACCTATACCGGTGAAAGCCAAATACCTGGTTCTTTTTTACGGAGCATACGAAATTTATACCGGAGTATACCGGGCACAGTCTGACAACGTAGCGCACTTTGCGCACATTGGCGGAATGCTGTTCGCATTCATATTAGTTAAATACTGGGGTTCTCAACGCAAAAAATTTTACTGAGACATGAGCGGGTTGTTTGATGATTTCAGGTCAGAGTTTAATAAGCCCAATAATACGTTGGTGCAGTTAATACTGGTAAATACAATGGTGTTTCTGGCCTTGCTGGTGTTAAACCTGACACTGTGGATGGCCAACCGGACGGGCTATTATTCACTGGTTACAGAGCAGCTGGCGATTCCGGCATCGGTCGAGGCGTTTCTGCATAAGCCGTGGACACTCATTACCTATTCGTTTACCCACGAAAAACCATTCCATATTCTCTTCAATATGCTGTTCCTGTACTGGTTCGGCCGGTTGATCGATGAATACCTGGGCAACCGCCGCCTGGTTGGTCTATACATACTGGGCGCCATTGCGGGCGGTGTTTCGTATATCCTTATTTACAACCTGGTACCGTTGTTTCAGTCAGAAGTGGGTGCGTCAACCATGCTGGGTGCATCGGCGGCGGCGTATTCGGTGGCGGTAGGTGCAGCAACCCTGTTGCCGAACTATACGTTTCACCTGCTGTTTTTCGGTCCGGTCCGGATTAAATACATTGTTTTCTTTTTCATTGTACTGTCAATGGCGCAGTCAACCGGCCCGAATGCCGGCGGAGAACTGGCACATCTGGGCGGTGCAGCAATGGGTTTCTTTTTCATTAAACTGCTGCAGAACGGTACTGACCTCGGACGTCCGGTATACTGGATCATGGAAGGATGGCAGAACCTGTTTCGCCCGAAGCCACCGGTGAAGGTGTCTTACCGGCAGCGCAGCAGTGCCAGTACACACGCAACAGCGTATTCATCAATGGCGGGCGGCTCACCGTCGGTGTCAATGCCGGATCAGGATGAGATTGACTCCATACTCGATAAAATATCACGGTCGGGCTACGAAAGCCTGACTAAGGAAGAGAAACAAAAGCTCTTCCGCGCCAGTCAACGGAATTGATTAGCAGAATGGAACCCCGTAAGGGGTTTTATTTTTGCCGTATAGACTATTTAGAAGGTAGATATTGTGTGTAAATATTCGGGTCAAGGAGTTACCTGTACTATGCGATTCGATAATTTTCCATATATTTGACCTATCCTATAGGTAACTTCGTGACTAAGGAAAGAACGCATCTTTCGTGGATAGCGCCGGAAACGGAATAAGAAGTGGTTTATTGTGCAAAAGGGAGTGATTCTTATCAGTTTTTAGGGCTAAATTCCGGAAAAAGTTGGCGGAGAATAAAGCTATCATTAACTTGCTGAACTGTAACGGTCTGTGAGTGTAGATAATTTTTAATCATGTTCAACAATCATTCCTGGGCACCGTAAACCGTAACGAGATGATCTCAAAAAAAGCAAAGTATGCCATAAAGGCGCTCAAAGTTCTTACTGAAGAATACGGCAAAGGTCCGGTGCTGATTTCGTACATTTCTGCGAAAGAGAATATTCCGAAGAAGTTCCTGGAAGCGATTCTGCTTGAATTACGTAATCATGGAATCCTGCAAAGCCAGAAAGGAAAAGGCGGCGGGTATCTGCTCCGCGTTGATCCAGGCCGTGTGAATCTCGCACAGGTGCTTCGGGTTATTGACGGACCGATTGCACCAACCCCTTGTGTATCCATAAATTTCTACGTAAAGTGTGACGACTGTGAAGATGAAGTGACGTGTGCACTGCGTCCGATCATGGAGCGTGTTCGGGATGCAAACCTGGGCGTTTACGAAAACACAAGTCTTCTTACGTTTCAGAACACAGGCTTACTGGAAACAAAAGAAATCGCTATCGGCGAGCCACAGCCAGAGGCTACGGATACTACCGGCCTGTTATCGGCTTAACCGGCCTGCGGTTGACTGGTTATAAAGAAAAGGAGGGCAGTGCCCTCCTTTGTTGTTTCTATTCAGTTGCCGGCTGATGCTCTTTACGCAGCAGATCGTTTACCGTTTTCACAGGGTTGAAGGTAATCAGCGGCACTTCCACAAAGACAGTACTCCAGTTGGCCATTGCCCCGTTCCACAGCCCCGGCAGCTCCTGTGCTTTCAGATCTTTGCCGTCTTTAGACTTCTGGGTAATAAAGCCCGTCTGCGGATCACGGAAGTCGGGCAGGTTGTATTTTTTGCCATGACGGTCTTTCAGGGCGCAGATCAGATCAACCGGGTTGAAGTGCGTCGCCGTGTCGAAAATGGCCTTCTGCTCGGCATCGTCCATGTCAAACTGAGCTGATTCTACTACCTGAAGTGATACCGAGCCATCCGGGTTTTGCGCCCAGAACGGACCGCCGCCCGGCTCACCGACGTTTTTCACCATACCGCACGCCCGGACCGGACGGTCAAGTTTACGGCGGAGATAAGCGATTTTTTCCTCACGGCTGAAGCTTTCGTAGCCAACCGGCGGCAGCGTATACAAGGTCGAACGCAGCAGCTCTTCTGCCTCGGCAATATAACCGTCGCTGACTTCCTCATGTTCGAGCAGTTCCAGCAGGCGGAATACCTGTTTCTGGGTATCAATCAGCAGGGCAGCCAGCACCTTTTTATAGGTGATTGTCGTTTCTTTCAGTTCATCCGGAACAACGTTGTCAATGTTTTTGATAAATACGATGTCGGAATCAATATCATTCAGGTTTTCGATCAGCGCACCGTGGCCGGCAGGACGGAACAGCAGCGAGTCGTCGCTGTTGCGGAACGGCGTATTGTCAAGGTTTACCGAAATCGTATCCGTTGCTTTTTTCTGCTCGGAGAACGTTACGTCAAACGCCACACCTAACCAGGCTTCGTAGTCCGGTTTTGCTTCGATAATCAGTTGTTCAAAGCGGCTGTGGTGTTCCGGCGATACCGTAAAATGTAGGCGAACCAGGCCATTGGCATTGGCATAGGCCGCGCCTTCCACGAGGTGTTCCTCTACCGGTGTGCGCGGTCCGTCGGTATAGCTGTGGAATTTCAGCAGTCCTTTCGGCAGGCTGCCGTAATCAAGGCCGTCGGCGGTAAGCAGGTAGCGGAGTACGGTCTGCCGGTCTGCCGTAGCGATGTTGTCACCTTTTGCGGCCATAACGGCTTTCAGGTCTTCGTAAAAGGCAAAATCAGTAAGGCGGGCAAAGAATTCGTCAGTGGCTTTATCGGATTTCCCGTCGAGGGCGGCAAACAGCGATTTAAACATCCGCGTTGCAGCTCCTGAGGCCGGTACAAATTTCATGAGGGTGTAGTCACCAGTCAGGTCATCGTACTGGTGCAGATACGCAAGGATCTGCTCGTCGGATACCCGCACAATGCCGTCGCCGATGGTGGCGGCCTTAATCGCTTTCAGAAAAGGAAACCCATTAACGAAGTGCTGAATCTGCTCATTAATGAGGTCGAGGGTGGCACCCTGGCCCTGAATTTGTTCCTGGTCTTGTTGAGAGAACATAGTGGCTTTGTGTCAGAATTTTAGATGGCAAATACGCGATTTCGCCGGAAACAGCAAAGGGTTGCGCGCCTGCTGACGGACACGAATGATAAAAAATTAAGGTAAATCGACCGTATGCTGAAATGTGCTTACACCGGCTGGCAATGCGGACAGTACAGGGTCGTTCTTCCGCCGACCACCGTACGCGCAACCGGTGTCCCGCATACCGGGCAGTAGCGGTGTGCGTCCGGCGAGTCATACGGGCTATGGTCCCACTCACGGGCATGAATCAGAAACGACTTCGGGAAATTCCGGTAAATGGCTTCTTCCTCAATCGCAACGGTCAGTACATGCCGGATCGCCGCATGAAGGCGGCTCATGTCGTCGTCGGACAAACTGCCGGCAAGCATCAGCGGGTGAATGCCGGCCTGAAACAGTACATCATCGACAATCCAGTTGCCAAGGCCAGCCACGACAGATTGGTCCAGCAGGACGGGTTTTACGGGTGATTTCCGCCGGCGGACACGTGCCGTTAGCTCAGAAAGGGAAATGTCCAGACCGTCAGGCGCAATCTTTTTCCGGGCCAGGTACGTATCTATATTATCGACCAGCCCGACGCGCTCAAATTTGCGCGGACAAATAAAGCCAAGGTTGAATCCGTTCTCGAAGGTAAAAACGATCCGGGCATATTTAGGGCGGCCGACCGACGAGTGATAATATTCCAGATCGCCCGTCATGCCGAAATGAAGGTGCAGAATTACGGCCGGATCGTCGGTCAGAACAAATAAATTTTTGCCAACGCGGCGGGTACTGGTGAAGGAACGGCCGGTCAGTTTTCCGGTCAGTGTTTCATAGTCAACCGTCAGTAATTTGTGGTCCTCGACCAGAATATGATCGATAGGCTGATGCAGTGAAGAGGCCTCGAGATACTGTCTTCTTGTTTCTACTTCGGGTAATTCAGGCATAGTTTATTAATAATTTTAGTTGTTAATGAAACATTTTTTGCCCGGATACGTTTATAGATTTGTACAAACGCTCAAACACTAAACCGATAGACTCCATAGCAAACACTCTACATTCCTGACAAATTTATTGGACTGGAAACATTAGTTGTCTAATTACTCAACTACTTTTTAACCAACTAATTCTAACTAGCTATGGAAAATAATCCGCAACAACGGCCACGTACAAGTGGAGCCCTGCTCGCTGCCCTTATTATCATGACAGGGTTAGCAGGTGTATCAAGCTACCTCTATTTTAATCAGAAACAAGTCTCGGAAAATCAGGAAGTAACGATTGCTGAGCGGGTTGAAGAACTCTCAAACACCCGTGTTAAGCTTGACTCCATTTCGACCGCTCTGGATGCTAAAATTGCTGAAGTAAAGAAACTGGGTGGTAACGTTGACGAGCTGTTGAAAGTAAAGGCACAGCTGGAGAATGATAAGGCTGCCCTGCGTAAAGGCAATGCTGCCAACACACGGGCAATGATGGCTAAATACGATGCCAAAATCAAAGAATACGAAGGTTTCCTGATGGAAAGAGACACCCTGATCGCTCAGATGCAGCGTGAAAACGGTGTGTTGAAAAATACCAACGAAACCCTTAATACTGAGAATACAAGCCTGCGTACTGAACGGCAGGTAGCCCGCGATTCGGTGCGGACATTCGTTGCGCAGAATGAAGACCTGACAGCGAAAGTGACCCGTGCGGCGGCGTTGAAAGCACAAAACGTGAAGGTATACGCTGTATCGAATAAGGGTAAAGTCAAAGAAGACGATGCTTACAAGGCAAAACGTCTGGACAAAATAAAACTGGAATATACACTGCTGGATAACCCGCTGACGCGCGAAGAAGCTAAAGAGGTATTTGTCCGCGTTCTTGATCCTGACGGTGCCATTGTTTCTGACATGGCTAACGGCTCAGGCACATTCCAGGTAGATGGCAATGAAACGGTGTATACCACAAAACAAACGGTAAATTACACCAACAATACACAGAAAGTAGAATTGCTCTATACCCGTGGTATTCCTTACAAACCAGGTAAATACACAATTGAGCTCTACTCAGAAGGCTTCAAGATCGGTTCAGGCGCTTTCGCCGTCCGTTAATCGTCTTTGTTGAACGATAGTTTTTAGTGGTGGCACGGTTCATGTCGTGCCACCACTTTTTTGTTTTTAAAGAGTGAAAGAACGAATGAGTGGGTGCCATGCCAACACACTTGTCAATCGCTCTTTCGCTCTTTACCACTTTCACTCTTTAAATTCATTGCTCCTCAATGCTGCTGACACCCAGCTCGTTAAAGAGCGTTTGCCAGTAGTGCGTAACTGTCGGGTTGTTTATTTTAGCAGAGGCATTGGGTTCAAACGGCAGCACCATCGTAATCTCCGGACTGCCGATGGTATATTGTTTTAGCTTTCCGGCATCGGCTTTTGCCCACTCTTCGGCCTGAGCATCGTCGCGGGGCGGCGATTCGTGCAGATCGCGCCGGCCGGACCCTTTCATGCTTTCGAGCATATCGCTCAGGTAATACACCTTCACTGGCATCCCGCTTTCATTAGCTTTGGCAATAACCGGCAAACTAGCCCAGATGTCGGTCCGCTGATTGGATAACGAGCCGTTTTGTCTGGTCAGCTGTTGCAAAACGCGCTGGCGGATCATGGTTTTCTCCCGCTGGAGCGACAGATCAAATGCCGCCCGGGCAGCTTCGCGGTCGGTCGGGCTGGCGTTCGATACGTCATCCATCTCCGAACGGACGCTCTGTGACAGCGCACGGGCTTTCGAGGTATTATCGTGAATGAAATAAACCTCCACCTTATCGCCTTTTGTGTGCAGGTTTGCTTCAATCAGGTTGCTGATCTCCTGCGTGTATTTCTGGTTGACAAATGCCTGATTGACATTGACACTGACGGATTTATCGATAAAAATAAGCGTGTATGTCGGCTCTTCTGTCTGTACGGGTTTTTCTTTCTCAGAAGAACACCCGAAAATTGCCAGCCCGATCAGGCCGGTCATTAGTAGTTGCTTCATCGGAATATGCATTTACAGGCGAACCAGACCATGCTGATTCGTTTCATTAACGAGAGAGACCCTTACGGAATTGCCAGTGACCGGCGAAGGGTAGAATCGGCCGGCTGGTTCCGGTTCCAGTAATCCGACTGAATCGTTTGCTGAAGCACCGCCCGTGAGGTTAATACCTTGTTTTTGGTCGCGTAGGTCTCTTCCCATCCAACGATCCGATAGGGGAACTTGTTCTCGAAAATGATCGACAACTTCCGCTTATCTGATTTATAATCAATGTCGTATGTTTGCAGGGAGTCTCCTTTAAAGGCAGTGCCCGAATATGCCGAGAGGGCGACTTCGGCGGTTTGCGGGTCAAGGCGCTGATGCCGGAGTCGGGCAGCCTGTGTACCGGGAACGAGCTGTACCGAACCGGTCGGGAGTTTGTCGGGTGCCAGGCGAATGCGGTTCCAGAGTTCGTCTTCCAGCATTACTTTAGCCACCGTATAGTCTTCAGCTACTTCATTTTCAAAATAAGACCGGCCCGACACCGCATAGCCAGTACTACGCAGATTAAGCTGAATGTAGCTGTGGCCGCACCATTCCTGCGCGGATGTACTCACTTTGAGCGTACGCGGAAATACCGGATTGTTAATCGGCGTGAAGACTGAGGTAAACAGCGAATAGTCGTAAATACCGGTCACAAACTTACGGATGATATTGCTCTTCAGCGTCGGTGCTGAGCGGTCGCGGGTGGCTTCGCTTTCGGATTTCACCTGTGTATCGGTGCGGAAATCTTCCGTTACAAAAATCAAAACCGCCTTGCCGGGCATCAGACTGCCATATTGAGCCTGTTGCAGCTGATAGCTGTTGATTTCGGCTTTACCGCCAAACCAATAGTCGCGGAACGCCTGACTTTCGGCCACGGCGGGGGCCGGCGGCGGTGTCGGCTCCTTCTGGAAGATGGTGGCTTTCATGGCAATGGCGAACACAATGGCCAGCAGCACAATGCCCAACAGGAAGTATTTAGTGACCGTATCTTTTTTCATCGGGAGCGACAAGGCCGGTATCGCAGAAGAATCCGGCTGAGTTTTTGCCAAAATTACCGAAACTGCGTATTTTTCAAGGTATTCATCGGCATTCAACTTCCGTACTTATCATGAAAAAACTGTTTACCTATGCCCTGACCCTGGGTACGCTTCTGCTTACCGGCCATCAGCTGGCGGCACAAATCGAAAAGGCACCGGCCCGGAAGGCAGCCGAAGGCGACGGCCCGCACAACCGGCTGATCATCCGTGGTGTAACGCTGATCAACAGTACGGGAGCACCGCCGGTTGGCCCGGTTGATATTGTGGTCGAGAAAAACCGCATTGCCCAGATCCGGCAGGTAGGGTATCCGGGCGTTCCGGTTGATGCCAAAAGCCGGCCTCAGGCCGGTCCGGGCGATAAGGAACTCAGCTGCGAGGGCATGTACCTGATGCCGGGGTTTATCGACATGCACGGTCATATCGGTGGTAAAGCGCAGGGCACCAGTGCCGAATATGTGTTTAAACTGTGGCTCGGGCATGGCATCACTACGGTTCGTGATCCGTCGGCGGGTAACGGCCTTGACTGGGTACTTGATCAGCGGGCACGCAGCGAAAAAAACGAGATTGTGGCCCCTAGACTTAAGGCCTACACTTCTTTCGGACAGGGCGCTAAAGAACCGGTCACAACGCCGGAGCAGGCACGGGCCTGGGTACGGGAAAACGCGAAGAAAGGTGCTGACGGTATTAAATTTTTCGGTGCCGAACCGGATGTGTTCCGTGCTGCCCTCGATGAGAACAAAAAGCTGGGGTTGCGGTCGGCCTGCCACCATGCCCAGCTGGAAGTGGCCCGGATGAATGTACTGGCGACCGCAAAGGCGGGGCTCACCTCAATGGAGCACTGGTATGGGTTGCCGGAGGCACTTTTTGAGGACAAAACCGTACAGAACTATCCGGCCGATTACAACTACAATAACGAACAGAACCGGTTCGAAGAGGCGGGTAAGCTGTGGTTACAGGCGGCTAAACCCGGTACGGAAAAATGGAATAAAGTCATGGACGAACTCATTGCCATGGACTTTACCATCGACCCGACGTTTAACATCTACGAAGCGAACCGCGAGCTGATGCTCGCGCGCCGGGCAGAGTGGCATGATGACTACACCTTGCCGAGCCTGTGGCGGTTTTACGGGCCAAGCCGGATGTCGCACGGTTCTTACTGGCACAACTGGGGTACGGAGCAGGAGGTGGCCTGGAAGCGGAATTATCAGTTGTGGATGCAGTTCGTCAACGAGTATAAAAACCGCGGTGGGCGGGTAACGACGGGCTCAGATTCGGGCTTTATTTACCAGCTGTATGGCTTTGCTTACATCCGCGAGCTGGAATTACTGCGGGAGGCCGGTTTTCACCCGCTGGAAGTCATTCGTGCGGCTACCATCAAAGGGGCTGAAGCACTCGGGATGGCCGATCAGATCGGGTCGGTTGAGGTCGGTAAACTGGCCGATTTTGTGATTACGGAGGTGAACCCGTTAGCGAACCTGAAGACACTGTACGGTACCGGTGCGATCCATCTCAACGAGAAAAACGAAGTAGAACGCATCGGCGGCGTGAAGTACACCGTGAAAGACGGCATTGTATACGACGCCAAACAACTCCTGTCCGATGTCCGCCGGATCGTATCTGACGCCAAAAAGAAAGAAAACTTCGAAATCACCCAGCCGGGCGTCAAAAAATAAAGAGTGAAAGAGTGAGAGAGCGAAAGAGCGGCTTGCAACTGCTATAAAGAGTAAAATGCGGCAGGTGCGAAAGTGGTGGCATTACTGCCAGCTTGTGTGCGGCTTTAGTCGTGCCACCACTATAAAGGATAAAAAAAGAGCGATTGACAGTCAACGTCAATCGCTCTTTCACTCTTTATCTCTTTCGCTCTTTAATTAAGGTTTATTGCTGTCTACAACCAGACGGCCGTCGCGGTTAACGATTTCCCAGGCCGTGTAGAACACCAGACGGGCTGATTTTTCGGCCAGTTTGAAGTCGATTTTGTCAACGTCGTCGGTTGGGCGGTGGTAGTCAGGATGCAGGCCGTTGAAATAGAAGATAATAGGTATTTTCTTCTTCGCGAAGTTGTAGTGGTCAGACCGGTAATAAATACGCTGCGGATCTTTCGGATCATTGTATTTATAGTCCAGCTCCATGTTGATGTACTTCGTGTTGGTCGCTTCGCTGATTGTGTGCAGTTCCGACGAAAGCTTGTCTGAACCAATTACGTAAATGTAATTGTCGGACTTACCCAGGTGCAGGTCGTCGACGCGGCCTACCATGTCGATATTGAGGTCAGCAACCGTTTTTTCGAGCGGAATCGCCGGGCTGAAATCAGCGTAGTACTCCGACCCTAACAGTCCTTTTTCTTCACCCGTTACGGTCAGGAACAGGATTGACCGGCGAGGGCCTTTGCCGTCGGCTTTGGCTTTGGCGAATGCCTGCGCAATTTCCAGCACCGACATCGTACCTGATCCGTCGTCGTTCGCGCCGTTGTTGATCTGACCGTCCGGACTGATACCGATGTGGTCATAGTGCGACGAAATAACCAGTACTTCATCTTTCTTGTCAGTCCCTTCCAGGAAGCCAAGCACGTTTTCGGTACTTACAATTTCTTCCTTACGTTCGGCTTTAACTGCTACCTGACCTTTCAGTGGCGAAGCGGTTGCCTTACCGGCCTGTCCGATCTGCTCACCGGCTTTGGCCAGCTGATCGGCCTGAGTGCCTAACAGGGCCGCCGCCATAGGGGCTGAAATCAGGAAAGAGCCAACCGAACCGACATTCTCGGTTGTGCTTTTCAGCATTAACCGGTTAAAGCGGCCGGCCAGGGCGCCCCGCTGCGCCAGTACGCGTTTGAAGCCTTCGCCGGTTTCTGCCGAAACGATGAAAATCTGGGCCGCACCCTTTTCCTTGGCCAATGTGGTTTTATTCCGCCAGCTGTCGGCCGCGCCCCATTTCGAGGCATCTTTGGTCCCGCTGATTACCGATGTGCCGTCTGCTTTTTTGGGCTCGCCATCCAGGAACACAACGGCTTTGCCTTTTACATCAACACTGGCATAATCGTCGTAGGCGTTGTCGCTGATGCCGTAGCCGATGAAAACTGTTTCGTACGAGGTTTCCGAAGGCAGGTTCAGTAAGCCATTGCTCGTGAAATCTTTCTGGTAGGCAAACGTCTGTCCGCCCCCTTTCACATAGAAATCACCCCATGTTTTGCGGTACAGGTTAAACGATTGCAGGAAGGAGTCCTTGCCTTTGTCGTCTTTAATGATGGGCGTCAGCTTTTCGCTTTTGAAGTATTTCGCGATGTAATCAGCTGCTTTTTTCTGGCCACGGGTTCCGGTTTCGCGGCCTTCCATTTCGTCAGACGCTAAAATGCGGAGGTGTTTTTCCAGATCAGCTGCCGTGATGGTCTTCGCATACGGCGTCGGGTCCTGGGTTTGAGCCTGCAGGGCGAGTGGTGCCGCCAGCAGCCCGTAAAGAATCCAGTTACGATTCATTGAGTTGATGATATTTAAGATGTTAAGGTAATACAACGATTAGCGCAGTTTGAGCGTCACCAGCGTCAGAACGGCCAGAATAATACCCACAATCCAGAAGCGCGTCACGATTTTGGCCTCGTGATAGCCTTTTTTCTGGAAGTGGTGGTGCAGCGGCGACATCAGGAAGACCCTTCGGCCTTCGCCGTATTTTCGTTTGGTGTACCGGAAATAAGATACCTGAATGATGACCGACAGGTTTTCGGCCAGGAAAATCCCGCACATTACCGGAATCAGCATTTCCTTCCGGATCGACAGCGACAGAACGGCAATGACACCGCCCAGCATCAGACTGCCCGTATCACCCATGAATACCTGCGCCGGGTAGGAATTATACCACAAAAAGCCGACGCATGCCCCGACAAAGGCCGCACAGAAAATTACAAGCTCGCCGGAATTTGGTAAGTACATGATATTCAGATACTCCGAGAAACGGGCGTTACCCGACAGGTACGCCAGTACGCCGAGCGTTAACCCTATAATGACCGAGGTTCCCGCCGCCAGGCCGTCGATACCGTCGGTGATATTGGCGCCGTTGGAGACCGCCGTGATGATGAAAATACAAACGAGGGTATAGACAATCCAGGTGTATTCATCGGGCAGGAAGCCGAACAGCAGCGAGCTGTAATCGAACTCGTTATTTTTCAGAAACGGAACCGTTGTCAGCGTCGATTTTACGTCGGTATAATGCTGTAACTGGCGGCCCAGATCGGTGCTGACGACCGGTTTGTCATACACGCGGATTTTAACGTAGTCATTGAACGACAACGTCAGCCCGACGATCAGGCCGAGGCCGATCTGCCCGACAACTTTAAACCGGCCGTGAAGCCCTTCCTTATTTTTCTTGAAAACCTTGATATAGTCGTCGAGCCAGCCGATCAGGCCCGTCCAGATGGCCGAGATGATGAGCAGGACAATGTAGACATTTGAGAGTTTGGCAAACAGCAGGACCGGGATCAGGAGCGAGGCGAGGATAATGAACCCGCCCATCGTTGGTGTGCCGCGTTTCTGCATCTGACCTTCCAGACCCAGATCCCGGATTGATTCACCGATCTGGAGATTACGAAGCGTGTCGATGATTTTCCGGCCAAAAACGGCGGCAATCAGTAAGGACGTAATAACGGTGCCGAGCGCCCGGAACGAGATGTACTGGAATACACCAGCTCCCGGAAAGTTAAAGTGCCGGTCGAGGTACGTAAACAGGTAATAGAGCATGGAGGTAATTGATGAATGAGCGAAAAAGCGAAAGAATGCCGTCACTCTTTCGCTTTTTGGGCTTTTTGCTCTTCGATTAGCAATCAAAGGTAAGAAAACTCCGATTAATTTTTAGCGGCAAAGGCCTCGCGAAGCACTTGCCGGTCGTCGAAATCGTATTTTACACCGTTGATTTCCTGATAAGTTTCGTGCCCTTTGCCGGCTACCAGAATAATATCGCGGGGCTGTGCCATCGACACCGCCTTCTGAATAGCGTCTCTCCGGTCTTCAATGGTGATTGTTTTTTTGAAATCAATCGGCGGCACGCCGGCCTGCATCTGTTCCAGAATGGCCATCGGGTCTTCGTTGCGCGGATTGTCGGAGGTCAGAATCACCTTATTACTGAATTTACAGGCGATTTCGGCCATGATCGGGCGCTTAGCCGCATCGCGGTTGCCGCCGCAGCCGACAATGGTAATCACCTGCTCGTTTTCGTTGCGGAGACCGGCAATGGTTTCCAGCACGTTCTGCAAGGCATCCGGCGTGTGAGCATAATCGACAATGCCCACGATCTGGTTGCCGGAGATCACCTGCTCGAAGCGGCCCGGGGGGGGCATCAGGCCCGACAGCTGCGTCAGTACTTCATCGCGGTCCTCGCCCAGCAATACCGCCGCCCCATACACAGCCAGCAGGTTATAGGCATTGAATTTACCGATCAGCTTAAACCACACCTGACGGCCTTCGATGTCCATTTCCAGTCCGAACAACCCGTCAGCGATGATCCGGCCCTTGAACGTACCCAGGGTCTGGAGTGAATAGCTTTCCTTGCGGGCGGCTGTGTTCTGCAGCATGACCATGCCCCGTTTGTCATCCACATTCACCAGCGCAAAGGCCGAGGCCGGCAGCTGGTCGAAAAAGCCTTTTTTTGCCTTGATGTAGTTATCAAACGTCTTATGGAAATCGAGGTGGTCGTGGGTGATGTTGGTGAAAATACCGCCGGCAAATGTGAGTCCGGCAATACGCTCCTGCACGACTGCGTGTGAGCTGACCTCCATAAACACATGCGTACAGCCGTGCCGCAGCATATCGTTCAGTAACACATTGATCGAAATCGAATCCGGGGTCGTGTGCGTTGATGGAATGACCTCATCGTCGATCTGGTTCTGCACCGTCGACAGTAATCCGCAGCGATAGCCCAGCTTACGGAACAAGCGGAAGAGCAGGGTGGCGGTTGAGGTTTTGCCGTTGGTGCCGGTTACGCCGACCAGCTTCAGTTTTTTCGCCGGATGTTCGTAGAAGTTGGCGGCCATCAGTCCCATTCCTTTTGCGGAGTCCTGCACCTGCACATAGGCTACCGATGGGTTCAGCGTTTGCGGAAACTCCTCACACAAAATGGCAGATGCTCCTTGTTCAATGGCTTTGCCGATAAACTTATGCCCGTCGGTGACGGTACCCCGTACCGCAATGAACAGGCTACCCGGACCCGCCTTGCGCGAGTCCATCGTCAGGTTGGTAATCTCTGTATCCATGCTGCCGGATGTAGCAAGCAGCGATACTTTATAGGCAATGTCTTTTAGTTGCATAGATTGGTTGTGTTTACTCAAGCACCAGCGAAATGGTCTTAACACCTTTTGTCGGTGTGCCGGGTTCAACAGACTGTTCTTTTACCCGCCCTTGTCCGGTTATACTGACACGAATCCCTCTGTTTTCGAGGATGTAAAGCGCATCGCGGAGTGTCAGTCCCCGCACATCAGGAACACGCTTTGTATTCGATGACTGGCTTTTCCAGCCGCCGTTCGTTGTTTTGAGTACCCAGCCGTCGGTGTCCGGTTCACCGGCCAGCGCCAGTTCGGTACTGATGGTATGCAGGTCTTCGGCCAGACCGGCTTTCAGGTCCGGTAAATGCCCGCTAGCCTGCTTCACCAGCGGCGGGTGCATATGAATGTCAAAGGCATGAATCCGGTCGGCTACCTCCTTAAACACCGGTGCGGCTACCTTACCGCCATATAACGAATCGTTATTGCTGAAGCGTGGGTTATCAATAGCGGCCAGGACCGTATACTTTGGTTTATTAGCCGGGAAATAGCCGATAAACGACGAGTAATAACTACCGGCCTGCCCCATTTTTTTCTGGGCCGTTCCGGTCTTACCGGCCATGCGGTAGTAGGGCGAGGCAATACTACGGGCGGTACCGTGTTCGACAACTCCCTCCAGCATTTTTTTCGCCAGCTTAATGGTTCGTTCCGAGCAGAACGGCTCAGGGGCAACATACGGCTGGTTATCAACAATCACTTCGTCGGCGAGCCGGACCTGTTTCACAATCATCGGGCGTACCCACTTGCCGTCGTTGGCAACAGCATTGTAGAACGTCGCCATCTGAAGCGGGGTTATCAGCATTTCGTAGCCGTACGACATAAATGTCAGCGAGGTGCGGCTCCAGCCTTTCATCTGCGGATTCCGGATAAACGGTTTCACTTCCCCTTTCATGTGAATGCCGGTCGGCTGGGTCAGTTTAAACTTGTGCAGGTATTGGCAGTAGCGGTCCGGCCGGCTGTAGAAATAGTCTTTCATCATCAGGTGAATCCCGACATTCGATGATTTCTCAAATACCTGCTGTGCCGTTATGGTGCCATAACCGCCCCGCTTGGAGTCGGTGATTTTAACACCCCGATAGGTCGTTGAACCGTCGCCGGTAGGGATCTTTTTGCCGGGGGTAATGGCATTCTCTTCCAGCAGGGCCATCATCGTGACCAGCTTGAAGGTCGAGCCGGGGTCTGTGCGACCAGCCAGTGCGTGGTTGAAGTTTTCGAAATAGCGTTCGCCCGAGCGGGTCAGGTTAGCAATGGCTTTGATTTCGCCCGTAGCCACTTCCATAACCAGCACACAGCCTTTGTCGGCCTGAAATTTTTCCATGTACTTCCGCAGCGACGATTCGGCAATGTCCTGATAATTAACGTCGATGGTTGTGTACAGGTCCATACCTGGTTCCGGACGCATATCGGGTCCGTCTTCAACCGGTTTTTTTACCCCGCCCGACAGGATCTCAATCAGTCCGACGGCATTTTTGCCGGCCAGTTCCGGCTGGTAGCTTTCTTCGAGCCCGCGGAGGCCTTTACCGTTTTCGGGGTTCAGCATACCGAGTGTCCGTTCTGCCATGGTGCCGAACGGATGGTAGCGTTCGTAATACGCCCGGAATACCCCGCCGCCGCCACGGTAAATTCTGGTGCGTTTAAGATTACTCTTATCGGGATGCGTCACAATCCGGTCACGCTTCCGGAAAAAAGGCCATCGCCGCATGTATTCCCGTTCCGAAAAGCTGATTCGCCGGGGCAACGGGATGTATTGCCGGCCTTCTTCCCGTGCATCTTCGGCCAGCCGGATGTATTCCTGCTTCGTCCGGTCGCGGAATACGTTGTGCAGTAGTATACCAAGCGAATCTTTTTTTCTGGCAAAAAACAGGGAGTCGGCTACGGTCGGGTCAAGGCCTACATCGTAGGAGGGGAGCGAGGTAGCCAGCAGACTGCGTCCGTCGGCCGCGTAAATGTTTCCCCGCATGGCACGGAGGGTATCCTGTCGGATTTTAACGCCTTCGAGCCGCTCAATCCAGCGTTTTCCATCGTATACCTGGAAAAACTGTACATAAACAAGCTTACCCACAACGGCCACCGCAAACAGGGCGATGGCAATGAAGGCCAGCGTTGCCCGTAACAGAAATTCCTGCTTAATATTGGATGACTTCTCACTCATCGGATTTAACAATTATTTTGCGGGGTGGGGTCTGGCCGTCCGTTAAGCCCAGCGGGGCCACCCGTTTACTGAGTTCAGATTGTTTGCCGCTTTTCATGAAATCAGCTTCCAGCGTAGTGTATTTTGCCCGAAGCTCATCAACACTGGTTTTGGTCTGCTGAATCTGCCGGACCAGCCGTTCGGCGTTGTGGTTGAGCCCGACGTAAATCGTCATCAGAAACGTAATCCACAAAATGCGTTCGATATTGCGGATGGGCCATGCGTTATCACCTTCACCAAACAGGTGGTCGAAGCCAATGACATTGTCAATGACCATACGCAGCCGGCTCTTCCGCTTCTGGCGGATTTCGGCTTTGACTTTTGGGGTACGGTATGTATTCTTTGCCATACGTTGCTTGTCGTATGGGCGACCCCGTGTGGTCGCCCCGTGGATGATTTTTGGGCGCCCACGTGGATGGTTTTGGGCGCCCACGTGGGGGCGCCCCTACGGTTTTTCGGCGATGCGTAACTTGGCGCTGCGGGCGCGGGGGTTACGGCTGATTTCTTCTTCGCTGGCTTCAACCGGTTTGCGGGTTACCGACTGAAGGGGCTTGAGGTCGTTACCAAACAGATCCTTTTCCACTTCACCGTGAAATTTGCCTTTGTTGATAAAGTTCTTCACCAGCCGGTCTTCCAGCGAATGATAGGACATAACGACCAGACGACCGCCGGGATTGAGTACGTCGGGGACCTGTAGCAAAAATTCTTCAAGCACCTTCAGCTCTTCGTTCACCTCAATGCGGAGGGCCTGAAAAACCTGCGCGAAATACTTGTTTTCCTTACCCCGCGGCGCATACCGTTGCAGGGCGGCTTTCAGGTCGTTAACGGTTTTGATCGGGCTGTTCAGCCGGCTGGCGGCAATGGCGCCGGCTGCCGTGCGGGCATTGGTGATTTCGCCGTACATACCGAGGATACGGTGCAGCTGGTCTTCAGGGTAGTTGTTTACCACGTCGGCGGCAGTCTGCTCGCCCTGCTGGTTCATACGCATGTCGAGCGCGGCATCGTAGCGCGTTGAAAAGCCTCGTTCCGGCGTATCGATCTGGTGCGACGAAATGCCGAGGTCGGCCAGGATACCGTCGATTTTCCGGATGCCATACAGCCGCAGATACCGTTGCAGGTAGCGGAAATTGGCCGCAACAAAGGTCAGGCGCGGGTCACCCATGTGCTGTGCCTGGTTCCGGGCATCGGGGTCCTGATCAAATGCAATCAACCGGCCGCCTTCCAGCCGCTGGAGGATGGCCCGGCTGTGGCCGCCCCCGCCGAAGGTTACATCAACGTAAATGCCGCCCGGGGTCAGATTCAGGCCGTCAAGGCACTCCTGAAGCATGACCGGGGTATGGTAAGTGCTATTTTCAGTCATAAAGACACGTATGGGTCGTTGTTTTCAGACAAAGCCCGGGCCGGCAAGGAACCAATCCGAAACTTTTGTCAGTTACAAACTTAGCAAATCGCGCCCGATTGTGTGGTAGTAAACGGCAATCCTGACCGGCGTTATTTTTTAATGGTATGAAGAAAAACCTGACCATCTGTCTGCTGGCGTTTCTGGGAATGCCGGTTCTGGTATCTGCACAATCGGCGGCTGCGGTTAAATCCGGTACCTGGCGTGCCGTAATCAAAAACGCGGGCGGCGAGCTGCCGTTCGGACTCGATGTTCAGCCGGCTGCCGATCCGGCTAAGGGCGCAAACACGTACACCGTCTATGCCGTGAATGGTGCCGAACGCCTGCCAATGGATGCGGCCAGTATGCAGGGCGATACGCTGCGGATTCCGATGGCCTTGTTTGATTCGGAAATCGTAGCGCATGTTTCCGGGAATACTATGAAAGGGTACTGGAAGCGCCGCCGCGTAGCACAGCAATACCAGACGCTGCCGTTTGAGGCACAATACGGCGCCGCGGCAAGGTTCAGGCCAACCACAACCGATCAGGCAAAAGCGGATTTCGGCGGCACATGGGCTGTCACGTTCAGCGGACCGGATGGCAGCGGTGCGTATCCGGCGGTGGGCATTTTTAAACAAACCGGTAATCAGGTGACTGGTACGTTCCTGACCGAAACCGGCGACTACCGTTATCTGGCCGGCAATGTGTACGGCGACAGCCTGCTGCTGTCGTGCTTCGATGGCTCCCACCTCTTCACGTTCAAAGCAAAACAAAACGCCGGACGTATCCTGAAAGGTGATTTCTGGGCGGGCGTGGCCGGTCATGAAATCTGGACCGCAAAGCCCGACCCGAAAGCGGCATTGCCCGATCCGGCCAAACTGACGTACATCAAAGAAGGCCAATCGTTCGCTTTTTCGTTTCCGGAACCAAACGGAAAGCAATTATCACTGAATGATGACCGTTTTAAAGGTAAAGTGACGGTTGTGCAGATTCTGGGTACATGGTGCCCGAACTGTATGGACGAGACCCGTTTTCTGGCTCCGTGGTACAAGCGGAATCAGAAGCGCGGCGTCGAAATCGTTGGCCTGGCCTTTGAAAAAACGGCCGATCTGGCGGAGTCCGGCCCGAAAATACAGCGGATGAAAGAGCGCTTCGGCGTTGACTATCCGGTGTTGCTGGCCGGCACAAACGACAAGGCTGAGGCGTCTAAAGCGTTACCTGCCCTGAATCGGGTAGTGGCCTTTCCGACAACGATTTTCATCGATAAGAAAGGCAAGGTGCGGCATATCCATACGGGCTTTTCCGGTCCGGGAACGGGTAAGTATTACGATCAGTACATCGGAGAGTATAACCGGCTGATCGACAAATTATTGGCTGAATGACCCCAACAAAAAAGCCGGTGATACCGGCCGTGGCAGGTGTGCTGCTCACGGTAATGCCCGTGCTGACCAGTTCATTTATCACGTATGAAGTAATTACCCGTGAGGCCGTGTTTGCGGCCTGGACGGGCCCCGAATGGCTGATTGCCACGCTGGTGTGTTGTGTCACCTCGACCTTCGCGCTGACCCCTCCGACGTTTCTGGCGCTGGTATTCGGCTATTTTTTAGGCTGGCCGGCCCTGCTTCCGGTGTTTTTCCTGAACATGGCGGCCATCGCGCTGGTCAATCTGCTGGTGCGTTTCCTGAACCAGCCCCAACTGCTGACCTATCTCGAAAACAATAAAAATGCCCGTCAGGTGCTGGCCCGTATTCACCAGCGGGAGCTTTGGTTTATTTTCTTCGCCAAGCTGTCGCCGGTACTGCCGTTTGCGCTGACCAACCTGGTCTTTGCCTTGTCGGGAGCCCGGCTGCGGAATATTCTGCTGGGCGGTTTTATGGGCATGATTCCACGGACGATTCTCGCCGTAGGGGCAGGCTTGCAGGCGCAGGAGCTGCGTCAGCTGCTGGAACACCCGAATCAGGCCAGCGGTATGCAGCTGGCAACCATTGGCCTGTTCGTGGCGTCGATTATCGGGTTCTGGCTGGTGCTTGGCCGCTACAAACCCGGCGAAGTGCCTCATGCCTGAGGCTATCCGGCATGCTGAATTATTTTTTGCAGCGTCTGGTAAAAACCGGTGAGCTCCTGCATATCAATGGTTGAGCTACGAAACAGTTCAGTAATTTTCTCCGGAATACAGACTGCCTTTTCCTTGAGGGCCTGACCGCTTTCGGTCAACGCAATCAAGACGCTCCGTTCGTCGGTCACCGACCGCTTCCGGCTGATGTACTGCTTTTGTTCCAGCCGCTTCAGCAGGGGTGTCAGGGTGCTGGTTTCCAGATACAGCCGTTTGGTAAGCTCACCGACCGGCTGGTTATCGGTTTGCCAGAGCGCCAGCAGCACCAGATACTGCGGATAAGTAATGTCGAGTTCCTCCAGCAGCGGGCCATACATGCGCGTCGTCAGCCGCGATGCCACGTAGAGCGGAAAGCAAAGCTGGTTTTCCAAACGGAGCATTTCATCGGTTGTCATGCTGTAAAAGCGATTTAATCGTGGCTTCCATGTCTTCCGGTTTGGTGGTCGGGCCGAAGCGCTTCACCGGATTACCGTTTTTGTCGAGCACAAATTTCGTGAAATTCCATTTGACAGCACTGCCCAAAACACCGCCCAGTTTAGCCTTCAGATAGGCAAAAACCGGATGCGTACCGGCACCATTAACATCAACTTTGGCAAACATCGGAAAACTCACCCCGTAATTCAGCTGGCAAAATTCCTGGATATCATCGGCCGAGCCTGGCTCCTGGCCGGCAAACTGGTTGCACGGAAAACCCAGAATTACCAGCCCTTCGCTGCGGTATTGCTTGTACAGCGCTTCCAGTCCTTCGAACTGTGGCGTCAGGCCGCATTTGCTGGCTGTGTTGACCACCATCACCACATTGCCACGGTAGGTGTCCATCGGCGTTGTGCGGCCTTTGATGTCTTCCGCCTGTAAATCATAAAAATGCTTCGCCACGGTTGCCCCGCCGCTAAACTGCACCATGAGATAGCGCAGGGCACCTGTCGACCAGAGTGCCCACAGGACCAGTACCGGCTGGAAAAATAACCGGATCAGCCGCTTCTGGTCGGTGTCAAGGCCGAAGGCATCAGTATGGTTGAGGTACTGCGCAATGTTGCCCGGAAAAATCAGAATATAAAAGGCGGCCAGCGCTAAACCGGCGTTTATCCGTTGTTTGGCCCAAAAGGCCATACTAGCCCCAAGCAGTATTTCCACGACACCCGACAAAATAACAACCACGTCCTTACTGAGTGGAATCCAGTTTGGTACCTGCGCCTGAAACTCTGCCCGTTGAAACGTTAAATGACCGATACCAGCCATGAGCATCAATAATCCGAGAATAACCCGGAAGATGTTCTGTATTGTAGTGGTTTGGTTTGTCTGCATGTTTTTATCTTTTACGATTATATCGTACACGATACAAATGTATGTGTTTTTTCTAAAACAGCGTATAGTGAAAAATGTTACCGGAAAAACTGGGCGAAGTGCCAGAGTACGCCTGCCGGATCAATCAGCAGGCATTCATTACCCCAGTCGTTGTATTGAGTCGGGACGAGGTGGATATTTTCGTATTTGGTTTCGAGACCGAGTTGCCGGAGGTAGGCCAGGTAATCGTCGGCATTGTCGACCTCGATCAGGATCATGGTGTTTTCCACCCATTCCTTGACGTAGTAGTCCTGCAGGTAGAAGCTAACGTCATTAAGGGTGAAGAGCGACATTTTTTCCGAGATAATATGCTCGTCAAACCCCAGATCGCGGTAGAACGCCCGTGAAACGGCATAGTCTTTCGCACCCACAAAGGCGCGGAGTGATTTTACTGGTTGCTTTGTCGTATCCATTTGTTGCCAAAGATGCAAAAGTTTCGGGAGGTGGGGCGTCGTAGTAGAAATTAATACCGTATTCTAAATCATCCGGCTGAGCCGGAATGGCTGACGTTATTTTTAAACCGGTTTCATGCACACATCCCTCATGAAAAAACTCGTATTTCTTGCTACAGCCTTTCTGCTTCCGGCTCTCACCCGGGCGCAGCTTACCCGTGAACAACGGCTGGAAACAACCGTCATCGGCTGGGACCCGACAAATTACTACGACCGCAATTATAAGCCGAAAACGTCGCCGGTTGATAAGCAGCGGGAAGGGTATGTGAACAAATTCGCGGAGTGGGTGAAGAAAAGCTACACGCCCGTAGCGGGCCTGGGGGAGTACCAGCGCTACGTCAGAGAATACAACTATCAGGTGCTGTTCAGTGTCTGGGATGTCGATTACAACTACCTGAATGCGCAGAAAGGCTTTAAACCAATTGGAGAAACGGGCTTCCCGCGCTTCCAGGTCGGGGCCAATCTGCTGGCCGGAACCTCGGATATCGCGTTTATGACGTCGCCGGATGCGTGGTATTTTACCATGGAGCCCAAGGGGTTTACCCCGTTCGGCAGGCAGGATGCCATGAAGGGCCGTAATCCGGACATTGATCCGAACGTGTCACGGTACCTGACGTGGTACAACGAATACACCTGTGCCGTTTACCTGACGCCCGGCAATAAACTGCCCCTGATTCCGGTAACGAAGGGCGAGTTTCTGGACCGGGCGCTGGCGTCGATGGATGGCGTGCTGGAAAAAATACGGAAAGACGAAACCGAACGCTGGCGCGACCGCCCCGAAAACGTGCCTTCGGTGATGAAGCTGAAAACGGAGGAAGTCGATAAGGTACGGGCCAATATCCGGAGTCTGCAAGATAAATACCGCAGTCGCCTGAACGAACCGGCCGAAGTAACCAACGCGCAGTTCGACTGGCGGCAGATCACGACCGGCAGCTGGGATGTATTTATAAACGCCCCCAACTCGTCGTATTATCCGGTGTATAAAATTGGTGCAGAGACCATTGCGAAGATGCGGGGCGCGGAACCGGTCTGGGTCGCCGCTATTTTCCCGTACCACACCAAAAACGACGGCAATAAAAAGTACGAAGTGTATGCCGCCATGACCCGCAACCTGAATTATGCGTACATCTACAATTACTTTTTTGCCCCGGACAAGGTAAAAGGCATCGCCTACACCCCCGCTAACGAAGCTGAACTAAATGCGCGGCTTGAGGCTTATGGCAAGCGGAATGCCCATACCGGTAGTGCGCCGGCTCCATCGGCCGCCTTGCCGGCCAACGTGCATTTTCAGGAAACGTTCAGTAAGGATGCCGTCGGCAGCGAACCTGCTGACTGGTATTATTACCGGACAGGCAGCACCCCCTTTGCGGTGGCCAACCTGCCCGGCACCAGCGGCAACTGGTTGAAAATGGGCGTGGGCCGCAGCATTAAACCGATGTATCTGAAAGCGCCGTTGCCGAAGAACTTTACGCTGGAATATGACGTGGCGACCGATAACGGCTTTTCGGGCCGGACGGGGGGAGCCGTTGAGCTGATGATCACCAGCCGCCCGCTGTCGGCCAACAATTCGGAAACGAAAAGCAATTTACCGAAAGATGCATTGATCACCGTGCGGGTGGAGGCGGGCAATGAGGCCGATTATGCCAGCAACTATCGCGGTTTGCTACGGGTGAAGATCAGCAACACACCGGACGTAAACGAGGAGAATTTTGTCAAGGGCATCACGGCCGAATACCCGCTCAAGACGTTCACCAACCGGAAAACCAGCGTTCACATCAGCGTTCAGGTGAAAGACGGAGCAGTTTCGGTAATGGTGAACAACAGCATAGTAATCAAGCCTTCAGACTTTAAGATGACCTACGGAGGGGCTTGTAAGCTATGCGGTGTCGATCCGGCGCAGTCGTTCAGCAACCTGCTCTGGAACAATGTCACCAACGACAGTCAGGCGGTCGGGGTGTATATCGGGAATGTAAAGGTGATGCGGGAGTAGGGGAGTTTACTTCCCCCAGCTCTCCGCAATCCGCTCTACCAGCCGGTTGTGCCCGGCTTTGATGACGCGGACATCGTAGGCCTGTAGATAGCGTGTGAGGGGGCGCATGGCGGAGGGTGGCAATACGCGGTCGAAATGGCCCATGAAAAACCGGACCCGTATGTTGGCTTTGTTGAGGCGCTCCGCCAGGGGCTTCAGCCCTACCTGCATCTCGCGGAAGCCCAGCCACGACCGGTAGACGCGCTCCCGCTGAATGGGCGTTGCCAGGGTGCTTTCGGCGAAGCGCAGCAGGCTGCGGTCGAGCAGGCCAAGCCGGGTCAGCAGCAGACCGGCGCGGTGCAGATTGGCCAGGTGGGCCAGAAAATACCGGAACAGCCACCGCCCCGCCCGCGAATGAATGGCAATCCAGTACCAGGGCGAAATGGTGATGCCATCAGGCGAAAACAGCCACAGCTCATCGATGCGGCCGGCAAACAGTTCGGTGGTCGTCAGGGCAAAACGGCCGCCCAGGCTGAACCCCGCCACCGAAAACCGGTCGATGCCCTGCTGGTTGATAAACGTCATGATCAGTTCTTGCCAGCGTGCTTTGGTCAGGACTTCTCCCTCCGTATATTCGTCGCCAGACAAACACGAACTGTCGCCGTGATAAAATAAATCGAAGCTGTAGATCGTAAACTCATCACGCAGCACACGGTCGAGCGGGGCAAAGCAGGTGCTACGCTGTCCCATACCGTGGAACGCCAGCAATGCCCGCGGCCCTGTACCAAACCGCTGGTAGGTAAGCCGGCTGCCCTGATCGGTAAATGTGTGTACGTCATTCATACTAAACCCCAATGCCTATGCTAACATTTTCAACACTAACGGATTTCGCGGCCCACGTTGGCAAGCCGCTCGGTGAATCCGACTACCTGACCGTCACGCAGGAGATGGTCAACCAGTTTGCCGATGCCACCGGCGATCACCAGTGGATTCACATCGATACGGCGCGGGCAGCCCGTGAATCGCCTTACCGGACCACCATTGCTCACGGCTTTCTGACGCTTTCGCTGGCGCCCAAACTTATGGAGACCATCTACCGCGTTGAGTCCGTAAAAATGGGTATTAATTACGGGACCAACAAAGTGCGGTTTACGGGGGCGGTGCCCGTTGGCAGCCGCCTGCGCTTATCGGCGGTGCTGCAGCATGTGGAGCCGCAACCCGCCGGGGCCGGCACAACCGGTCTCCGGGTGATCACCGACATTGCCTTTCAGCTGGAAGGGAGTGATAAACCGGCCTGCGTTGCCGAGTGGATTACGTTGCTTTTTGAGTAATGAGTTACCACAGAGGACACAGAGGAATAGCACAGAGAACACGGAGCTACTTACTATATCGTGTCACTCCGTGCCGGACTTCGTGAAACTCCGTGGTTTATGAGCAAATAACGAATACGAAAATCATAACATGCGTCTTGAAAATAAAGTAGCGATTATCACGGGCGGGGCTCGTGGGATTGGCAAGGCCGCTGCCGAAGTATTTACCCGCGAAGGGGCAACGGTCATTATCTGGGATATGCTCGACGAGGGCGAACAAACGGCCGGAACGCTTCGGGAGGCTGGTTTTCAGGCTGAGTTTGTAAAAATCAGCGTTACGGATGTGCCGGCCCTCGAAGCCGCCGCCCGCGACGTGGTGGAGCGGTATGGCCGGATTGATATCCTGATCAACAATGCGGGTATTACGCGTGACCGTACGCTCCTGAAAATGTCGCATCTGGAGTGGCAACAGGTTATTGATGTGAACCTGACCGGCGTTTTCAACTGCACCAAGGCCATTGTGCCGTACATGGTTGAGCGGGGCTATGGCCGGATTATCTGTACCTCTTCGGTGGTCGGGATTCACGGTAATTTCGGGCAAACCAACTATTCGGCGACCAAGGCCGGTGTTGTGGCCATGTGCCGTACGTGGGCGAAGGAACTGGGCCCGAAAGGCATCACGGCCAATGCCGTTGCGCCTGGCTTTATCCGGACCGACATGACCGATGCCATGCCCGAAGAAGCGCGGCAGGGGGTAATCCAGACCATTCCGGTGAAGCGCATGGGCGAGCCGAACGACATTGCCTGGGCCTATCTTTTTCTGGCCTCCGACGAGGCGTCGTTTGTCAACGGACAGGTGCTGGGTGTCAACGGCGGACAAGCCAGTTAATTTTAATCAAAACCGTATGCATGCATACGGTTTTTTCTTATTTTTACCACACTTCATATCAATTAAAAACCAAAAGACGTGCTTATGGCATCGGGAACACTCGAACTGCAGGGATTGAACTTTAATTTAACCGAAGAGCATCTGGCGGTGCAGGAAGCCGCCCGCGATTTTGCGCAGACTGAATTGCTGCCCGGTGTGATCGAACGGGACAACGAGGCGAAGTTTCCGGCGGAGCAGGTCCGGAAAATGGGAGAATTAGGCTTCCTGGGCATGATGGTCTCGCCCGAATACGGCGGGGGCGGCATGGATACCGTTTCGTATGTGCTGGCCATGGAGGAGATTTCCAAAGTTGATGCGTCGGCGTCGGTGATTATGTCGGTCAACAACTCGCTGGTGTGTTGGGGCCTCGAAGCGTTCGGTACGGAAGAGCAGAAACAGAAGTACCTGGTTCCGCTGGCTACCGGCGAACGGATCGGCGCATTCTGCCTGTCGGAACCCGAAGCCGGTTCGGATGCGACCTCACAACACACCACGGCTGAGGACAAGGGAGATTATTATTTATTGAACGGTACAAAGAACTGGATCACCAACGGCAACTCGTCGGGCACGTGTCTGGTCATTGCGCAAACCGATGTTGCGAAGAAGCACCGGGGTATCAACTGCCTGATCGTGGAGAAAGGAACGCCGGGCTTTACGGTCGGTAAAAAGGAAGATAAGATGGGTATCCGGTCCTCTGACACGCACTCGCTGATGTTCTCTGACGTGAAGGTGCCGAAAGAAAACCGCATCGGTGACGATGGTTTCGGCTTCAAATTCGCGATGTCAACGCTCAACGGCGGCCGGATCGGTATTGCCGCGCAGGCGCTGGGCATTGCGTCGGGAGCCTACGAACTGGCGCTGAAATACGCACAGGAACGCAAAGCCTTTGGCCGTCAAATTTTTGATCATCAGGCAATTCAGTTCAAACTGGCCGAAATGGCGACGAAAATTGAGGCGGCCCGGCTGCTGGTTTTCAAAGCGGCCCGGCTGAAGGATGAGCACAAGGATTATGTACAGGCAGCGGCGATGGCCAAGCTGTATGCCTCCGAGGTAGCCATGTGGGTAACGACCGAGGCCGTCCAGGTCCACGGCGGTTACGGATACGTAAAAGAGTTCCACGTAGAGCGCCTCATGCGCGATGCAAAAATCACGCAGATCTATGAGGGTACATCCGAAATACAAAAATTAGTGATTGCCCGGGAGCTTATTCGATAAAGGCTTTCTACGGGAAATTAAACTATTTTAATGCTAAGCGCGTATTTTTCTTAAATACGCGCTATTTTTTTTTATTATTCGGAAATAATTATACTTGTATTAGTTTTGTACAAATTATTAGTTTTGTGCAAATTTGAAGCACCAAACTAAGGGGGCAAAACTTTCGGGCTATGGAAGACTACAATAAAATAATTGAATCGCTGGGTGTAAAGTACATCAAATCGCGAAACATCCGGATTTTGCAGCCGATTACAATCGTCAACTACTATGATGTTGAAAATACCCTGACTATTCTGTACAACGGTGAGGTATCGTTTGGGGAAGAAAAACAGAAGGTTGAGGTTGGTGATATGCTCTTTATCCCGGGGGGTAAGCACTTAACGGTAACCTATGGCGAAGGCACATCGGTGAAAACCGTGACGAACGAAGAGTTTATGACTCATCGGGAGCTTTATTTCGAAGCGAACCGGCACCCTGAGCGGATTGGCAACCTGCCAAACTCATTTGCCTACATTTCGTTTGAGGCAAAAGTGTTTGACTCGGTTAACTTTTTCAACTCACTGGATATTCCGCCGTTTATCATCAAACATGATGAGTCGCTGGCCCGTACCATCAACCAGATTCTGGCTGAAGACATGCTGGATACGGCCGGTAAGGGACGGATTATCAAAATCAAAACGGAAGAGATCGTTATTGAGGTCATCCGCTACATCCTGAAACACCGGTTGTTTGTTGAGCAGCTGGTGACCAACAGTACGTATTTCAAAGACCCTCGTCTGATCGACATCTTTGCGTACATCAAGGATAACCTGGGCGGAGACCTTTCCAATAAAGTACTGGCCAACGTGGCTAACGTATCGGAAGATTACGTAGGGCAGTATTTCAAGATGCTGACCGGTATCAACCCGCAGGATTATATTGAGTACCAGCGCATGGAAGCGGCGGTTGGCCTGTTGCGGACAACCAAGAAAAGCATCCGCGCGATTGGTGCCGAGGTCGGCTATAAAGACACGGCGTACTTCTGCCGTCGTTTCAAAATGATGTTCGGTATTCCGGCCGGCAAAATGCGTCGCCGCGAGTCGCTGATGAACGTGTAAGCTTCAGGAGATATTTCTTTGACAGAAAGCAGCTGCCGGCAACGACAGCTGCTTTTTTCATGTCCGGCATCAGCAGGTTTCGGGAAACCAACCGCTATTTTTGCACGATGAGCTTTATTCAGACAGATACGTATCAGGTCCGCAGCTACGAAACCGATGCCAGCGGACGGCTTAGTGTGCCGACGCTCATGAACTGGATGCAGGAGTCCGCCAACCGCAACGCCCTCGACTATGGCATCGGCATGGCCGATCTGGCACGGCAGGGGTTCGGCTGGGTACTGATGCGCTTCCGGTTGCAGATCAAGCAATATCCTGTTTACAATGACATCGTGACGGTAAAAACCTACCCGACATTTGTGGAAAAGTTTTTCATCTACCGCGATTTTCAGGTGCTGGCGGCCGATGGCTCTGTACTGGCCGTGGCCAGCAGCGTCTGGCTGACATTTGGCATGGAGCGCCGGACGATGGTGCCGCTGCCGCCCTTTATCCGTGCCGTTGACCCGCCGGCCGGTATCGTACCGCAGGAGAAATTATCGCTGAAGCTCGATTCGGTGCCGATGGCCGGTTGTGTGACGCAGGAGCAGCCGGTGCGGTTTTACCACCTTGATCAGAATCAGCACACCAACAACGTCTGTTATGTGCAGTGGCTGCTGGAGTCGGTGGAGGCCGATACACTGCGGCAGCACCGGCTGACGGAACTCGACTTGTTTTACCGTGCCGAAAGCCACTGGCAGGATACGCTGTTGGTCGGGTCCCGGCGGCTTGAAGAAGGACTGAATTACCGGCACCGCATCGAACAGGCGGATTCGGGAAAAGAGCTGCTGATCGCCCGGAGCGTGTGGCAATAGACCGGCGTGAGTAGTAACTTTGTTAACAATCGCGTAATTTCCTATATCACTTACCAATTTGACGAGTATGAGCACTTCATCAAACAACATAGAAACCCTCGACGGCGTCATGAACGGCCTGATGAGCCGCTATCGGGAACGTGTGCCCGATGTAAACGGAATCATCGATGCCATGATTGCTGACGGCGTCATTGCCTCGGCCGGCGATATTGAAAACGACCATATTGCGTTCCGGACCATGGGCGTGCCGAATCTGGGCATCGCTTCGTTCGAGAAAATATTTCTGCACTATGGCTACCAGAAGCGCGACGAGTACAACTTTATCGAGAAGAAACTGACCGCGTACTGGTTCAGCCCGCCGGAACCGCGTTTTCCGCGCATTTTCGTGAGTGAACTACGGGTGCATGAGCTGTCGGAAACGGCGCAGCAGATCATCCGCAACTACACGGATCAGGTCACGAGTGACCCTGTTGATGCCCTTGACCTCGACGATGCGCAGGCTGTCGATGCCTTCCTGCACCAACCCCTTTGGGAAACCCCGACCCTGGCTGATTACCAGACCCTGCTGGCCGAAAGCGAGTATGCAGCGTGGGTAATCTATAACCGCTATTACCTGAATCACTTCACCATCAGCGTGCACAACCTGAAGGCCGGATACAACACCATTGGCGAGTACGTGGCCTTCCTGGAGCGGCATGGCTTTAAGCTGAACACGGCCGGCGGCAAGGTAAAAATCAGTCCGGACGGTGATTTGCGGCAGTCGTCGACGGTGGCGCAGATGATTAATGCGGACTTTGCCGGTGGCGACACCTACCGCATTGCCGGTTCCTACGTCGAATTTGCCGAGCGGCTGGTATTGCCGCAGTTCCGGAACCTGTCGCCGGAATCCGTTACGCGCGCGCACCGCCGTGAGGGCTTCGAGACGGGCAATGCCGATAAGATTTTCGAAAGTACCTTTACTTCCCAGACCGGGAAATAACCTACGCGACCGGCTCCGGCTGGTCGCCTGACCTGACTCAACTGCATGTTTTACGTACCTGCCCAATTGCCTTTTGCCCGACTGCGTCCTGATTTTGAGGGTGACCTGTATTTCGACCAATCGCCTGAACACAGAGCGCAGCGGATGTTGTATGCCACCGATGCATCCGTTTATCAGGAGATGCCGGTTGCTGTGGCCCTGCCTAAATCTGTACAGGACCTGAAACGACTGGTCACGTTTGCCCGCGAACAACGGGTCGGCCTGATTCCGCGAGCCGCCGGTACATCGCTGGCCGGTCAGGTGGTGGGCAGTGGAATTGTGGTCGATATGTCCAAATACTTCGGGCAGATTCTGGCCGTAAATCAGCAGGAGCGTTGGGTACGCGTACAGCCGGGCGTCATCCGTGACGATCTGAATGCGCACCTGAAACCATACGGGTTGCTGTTCGGTCCCGAAACCTCGACGGCGAGCCGTGCGATGGTCGGGGGAATGATCGGTAATAACTCATGCGGCCTGCATTCGATTGTCTGGGGAACCACCCGCGACCATTTGCTGGAAGTAAAAACGGTACTCAGCGACGGGGCCGAAGTAACGTTCGGGCCCTTGACCCGCGCGGAGTTTGACGCAAAATGCCTTGGTGAGCATGTGGCCAGTCCGCTCGAACAGCGGCTGTACCAGCAGTTCCGCGACTGGCTTTCAGATCCCGAACGGCGGGAGACAATCCGGACGGGCTATCCGAAACCCACCGTTTCGCGCCGGAACACAGGCTACGCCGTGGATGCGCTGCTGCCGTTTTTTGACGAACCCGCTGTTGCGGATGTGTCAGTCATCCGGAACGAAATACGTGCGGATCTGCAATCCGCTTCTGTATTTAACTTCGCCAGCCTGATTGCCGGTTCGGAGGGTACGCTGTGTTTTGTCACGGAAGCAAAGCTGAATCTGCTGCCGCTGCCGCCGAAGGAAGTGGCGCTGGTGTGTGCCCATTTCCTGACCTTACGCCAGTCGCTGGAAGCCAATCTGGTAGCGCTGGCGCACCGGTGCATGGCCTCGGAACTGGTAGACGACTACATCCTGCAACTGACGAAAACCAATATTGAACAGGCCAAAAACCGGGGCTTTGTAGAAAGTCACTCGCAGGGCGGCGACCCGAAAGCGATCCTGATGGTTGAGTTTTTCGACGATACACTGGCGGGCGTGGAGGCGAAAGCCGGAAACTTTGTGGCTGCGCTACAGGAAAAAGAACTGGGCTATGCCTGGCCGGTGCTGTATGGTGAAGAAACCAAAAAACCGTGGAACCTGCGAAAAGCCGGTCTGAGTATTATGTACAACGTGCCGGGCGATGCTAAACCCGCCAACGTGATTGAAGACTGTGCCGTTGATCCGGTTGATTTGCCGGATTACATCGATGAACTGGAGCACATGGCCATGGAGCGGCACGGCCTGGCGCTGGAATACTCGGCACACGCCGGTGCGGGTGAACTGCATGTGCTGCCGCTGATTAACCTGAAATCGTCGGAAGGGCAGAAGACGTTCCGTGATCTGCTGGCCGATACAGCGGCGCTGGTTAAAAAATACGGCGGCTCGCTGTCCGGCGAACACGGCGACGGCCGGTTGCGGGGCGAGTTCATTGCCTTTATGCTGGGCGAGGCCAATTACAAACTGTGTCAGGAGATTAAGATGCTCTGGGACGAGCCGCGCATTTTCAACCCCAACAAGGTGGTCGATACGCCGCCGATGAACCAGTTTCTGCGCTACGAAGCCGACAAGGCCATTCCGCAGCCTAAAACCGTGTTCGACTTTTCGGCGCATGGCGGCATGCTCGAACTGGCTGAAAAGTGCTCGGGTTCGGGCGATTGCCGCAAGACCGAAATTACGGGCGGAACGATGTGCCCGAGCTTTATGGCAACCCGCCGTGAACGGGATACAACCCGCGCCCGCGCCAACATGCTCCGGCATTTTTATACCGAAACGGATTCACCCGCCGAACACGATTATGAAGCGGTGAAAGAGGTGCTGGACCTGTGTCTGTCGTGCAAGGGCTGTAAAGCGGAGTGTCCGTCGAGTGTGGACATTGGCCGCATGAAGGCCGAGTTCACGCAGCAGCACTACCGCGAGAAAGGGGTTCCGCTGCGGGCACGGCTGGTGGGTAACTTTACACGGCTGATGTCGCTGGCCAGTCTGGCGCCGTGGGCCTACAATGCCATTTATGACGCGCCGGCCCTGCGTCGGGTAGCCAACAAGCTGGTGGGCTTTCACCCTGAACGGACTATGCCGAGGCTGAGTGCCAAAACCCTGCGGGCATGGAGCAAGGGCAATAGACCGGCTTCTCCGGCGGTGAATGGTACGGCACTTTTCTTCTGTGATGAGTTTACGAACTTCAACGATGTGGAGGTTGGTCAGAAGGCCATTCAGCTGATGGAGCGGTTAGGGTATGCCGTGCAGCTGCCGGAACACGGGGAAAGCGGCCGGACCTATCTGTCGAAAGGGTTGGTGGACGATGCCCGTGAACTGGCAATCCGCAACGTAACCCTGTTCAAAGACCTCGTGAGCGAAGACCGGCCGTTGGTCGGACTGGAGCCGTCAGCCATTCTGACATTCCGCGACGAATACCCGGATCTGGTGCCCGATGAGCTGAAAGCGGCTGCGCAGCACATTGCCCGCCACACCTATCTGTTTGAAGAATGGTTTGCCCATGAAGCGGATGCCAAACGGATTCGTACCGAGGCGTTCCGTACCGACACGCGGATGATTAAGGTACACGGTCATTGTCACCAGAAAGCGTTATCGTCGCTGGTACCGGTGAAAAAAGCGTTGTCGTTGCCGAAAAACTATACGGTTCAGCTGATTCCGTCGGGATGTTGCGGGATGGCGGGTTCGTTTGGCTATGAGAAGGAGCACTATGACTTATCGATGCAGATCGGTGAGCTGGTCTTATTCCCGACCGTCCGGCAGCAGCCCGCCGACGTGTTGATTGCGGCGCCGGGCACAAGCTGCCGCCATCAGATTAAAGACGGCACCGGCCGCAAAGCACAGCATCCGGCCGAGATTTTGTTTGAGGCTTTGGTGTAAGGATTACTTCAGGTAAGGGCTTCCGTTCTACTGAGTTCTTACCTGATTCCTTCATTTGCAAAATAATCACGGGTAATCTGAAGAAATGTACGGGCATCATCCAGTAAAAGATGGGCTTCTGCTTCAGTCAGGTAGCTACTCTTATCATAATCAGCCGACTGCCGCATAGCAAAGGCATTGCCGAAAATTTTACTTGCCTGTACATCCATCTTACCTGTTTTAATGAACAACTCACTGAATTTAGCCCGAGCTGCCTGGTGTTTTTTAGTATAAACACCTTCTGATGCTAACAGCGCAGAGGCGCAATAATAGATAGCATAGTAAGCTCGGTTAGCTAGTGCCAGTACATGGTTATGCTGAAGTAATAAATCGGCTGCGTTCAACGCATCTTCAGCATGATCGAGATAGGTATTAATAGATTCACTCATATCGAAATTCCGTGTCTGCGGGCTTCCTGATAAACCGGGATTGAGGATGTTTGATACTTTGTGTAAGATACCGGAATGGGTGAAAGTACCATGCCGTATTTCAGTAGCAAAGGGGTTTCTATGTCCGAAATACGCCGTATTTCAGTAAATGTACTGACATGATCGTCATTCAGAAGTACCATCAGATCAATATCCGAGTCTTCATTAAAATCTCCTCGTGCGTAAGAACCGAATAAGACAAGATCGGCCAGACGGTTACCGTAAAGCTTTTTCAGCTCTTGTTTAAACTCGTTAATAATAGGTTCAATCTTACTTTCGATCATGCGTCCTGAGGTGATTGTATAAGACCAGATGCACAAATGCTATCTGTAGATAAATATAAGAATATTGTATCACAACCCCAGCCGTTGGCCCTGCTCGGCCAGATGAAAGCCGTTCTTTTCGATCAGCTGCTGTGCCGGACTGCCCTTCTGTAAGGCCGGATTGGTGTGATTGAGATGGATGAAGTATACCTTTCTGCGTTCGGTCAGTGGTAATTTGGCGAGCCGCTCCATGGTTTCCTGCACAAACGGGTGCGGAATTTCTTTCATCGGTCGGCCCGGAATTTCACCGTCGGCAAAAAACGTCGCATCGATCAGCACATAGTCGTTGGCCTGGATAATCGCTTCAATCGGCCGTTCCCACTGTTCCCATTTGTCGATGTCGGGAATAAATACCGCTTTCCGGTTAGGCCCTTCAATCCGGTAGCCGACCGTTTCGGTGTATTCCGCGCGGTGCGGCACCAGCAGCGGTGTAACCCGCAACCCCTGACTGATCTGCAGGGTACTATCGGCTTTAAGCGGTTGCAGGGCAATATTCGACAGCTTCAGTAACTGGTTCCAGGGCCCGAATTGCCGCACAAAGCCCTGCATCTGCGGCATGGCATATACCTTTACCTTTTGTGCGCCCATGGCCTCCCGCCCCAGATGCATCAGTCCGGAATAATGGCCGATATGGCCGTGGGTGATGAAAATGCCGTCAAGCGGTTTGGTAGCCGGTGCGGGGGACGTTTGCTGAAGCCACCGTAACTGCTCCCGGAAGTCGGGGGTGGCGTCGAACAGCCAGCGTTTGCCGGACGCCGGTTCAACCAGCCCCAGACACGACACGTATCGCCCAAGTGCCGGATTTGCCCAGACCGGTGCGCAGCAGGATTTTTCACACCCTGCCTGCGGATAACCGCCGTCCTGCGCCACGCCCAGCACCAGCAAAAACGGCTGGTCAGTCGATTGGGCCAGCACGGAAACCTGCAGCAAAAGGAACAGACCGGAGAAAAAGGATTTCATAGGCAAACGGTTATCAGTGCCGGAAGTTAATTAAAAACCGACAGGATTACGGGATGAACAGGAGACTTGCATCTAACGAATAGGTAAAACGGAAATCATGTAATCCTGTCAAAAGAAAGACAACCGGAGACTTGCAGAACTGCGCCTTACGAACGGACAAAACGAAAATCATGTAATCCTGTCAAAAGAAAGACAACCGGAGACTTGCAGAACTGCTCAAAAAACTGTCCGAAAAATTGTAGTTTAGCCGACTTTGTCTCAGATTAAATACCGCATGATTGCCGACAATCCGCAACAACACCTCGTCGAACGTATCCGGGCCATTGACCACCCGGAAGCCATCCGGCGCTACTTCGGGTTACTGAAAGAGCTGATCGATATTGTGAATCTGCCGAACGGCGATCCACGGCTGGCGTTTGTGGTCCGGAAAGATAAAACAGCGATTGCGGCCAATGTCAATTTTTTTCAGGCGTTACGACTCCACAAACCCCGCTACGGAGAGGTCGAATACTGGCTGACGGTTAAGCGCGATTGTCAGGAAAAGCTAAGCCGCCTCGATATTGCTGAGTTTATTCCGCTGACGGAAAAATCAGACTATGTATCGGCGGTGTTCGGTCAGGCCAATGTGCACCTGCTCACCCATCCGGTGTTGCGGAAATGCTGGGAAGACTGCCTGCTCGAACTGGCCGAAAACAGCAAACGGGGCCCGCATACGGCGCTGCATAACCCTGCCGTCTATAAAGCGGCTGAAGACGAAGCCTATCTGAGCGATCTGCTGCGGCTGGCGGACGACCCGACACTGGCCGAACGGGGGCTGACCGCTGAGGTACAGGAAGAAGCAGGGGCCTATACCGCACCGGTACCGTTACAGCCCGATCAACCCCGGAACCTGATCTTATACGGCCCGCCTGGTACCGGCAAAACCTACACGACCCGCCACGAGCTCAGCAATGAAACCGCCGATTTTGTGACCTTTCATCCGGCGTTCAGCTACGAAGAGTTTGTGGAAGGCATCCGGCCGGAGACAATGGGCAATCAGGTGCTGTACCGCGTCCGGAAGGGCTTGTTTTACCGCGCCTGCCAGAACGCCCTGCAAAAAGCCGGTTATCCGACCATGGCCGATTGCCTGAACGACAGCGCCGGCAGCCGGCAGCGTAAACTGGCGCAGGCCCCGCCGCACTTCCTGATCATCGACGAAATCAACCGCGCCAACATTGCCAGCGTCCTTGGCGAACTCATTACCCTGCTCGAAACCACCAAACGGCTGGGGCAACCCGATGAGGTCTGGCTGACGCTGCCCTACTCGCAGGAACGCTTCGGGATTCCGGGTAATCTGTATGTGGTTGGCACCATGAATACCGCCGACCGGTCAATTGCCCTGCTTGATCTCGCGCTGCGCCGCCGGTTCAGCTTTCGGGAGGTGCTGCCTAACCCCGCGTTGCTGGCACCCATTGACGGGATTGACATGACAGCGTTGTTGCGGGTAATCAACGAACGGATTGAATACCTGTATGACCGCGACCACCAGATTGGCCATGCCTACCTGATGGGCATCGAAACAGTGACAGAGCTCTGTGCCGTGTTCCGCGACAGCATCATCCCGCTGCTACAGGAGTATTTTTATGGCGACTGGCGGAAAATACAGTGGGTACTTGGTGATCATAAGGCGTGGGGTAAAGCACCGGAACAACGGCTGATCTGGGTCAAAAAGCAGTACACCCCAACCATGACCCGCGACCTGTTCGGCGAAGATCCCGAAGTCGCCGACGAGGTAGTGACCTACGAAATTAACCCGCATCTGGTAAGCGGTGCTTTTGATGAAGTTCCCAAAGAGGCATTTAGCCACATTTACCAGCGGCCGTAAGGCCACAAAGGCACGAAGAAAAGAAGCAGCACGAAGGTTTTATCTCAGAGTTTACGTGTCTTGTCTTCCTATAAGAAAACTTCGTGCTGCTTCCGGTCTTTTCGTCTTCGTGGTATGTTTCCTGCTTTCGGGGTAATTATAAATTGTTTCTTTCTACTTTAGCAATAAAGACCCTTATCAGCTTTATGAAAGCACTCGTATTAACAGAATACAATCATTTTGACGTGCAGGAGGTTCCGAAACCTGCGCCTGGCCCGAACGACGTACTGGTGCGTGTGCAGGCGGTCGGTATTTGCGGGAGCGACGTACATGGGATGGATGGCAGCAGCGGCCGCCGGATTCCGCCGATTATTATGGGCCATGAAGCCTCAGGTGTCATTGCCGAAGTAGGGGAGGGTGTCCGGAACTGGGCTACCGGTGACCGTGTCACGTTCGATTCAACGGTATATGCACTCGATGACTGGTATAGCCGGCGGGGACAGTATAACCTGAGCGATGGCCGCGAAGTGGTAGGGGTATCTACGCCGGATTTCAAACGCCACGGTGCCTTCGCCGAATATGTGGTTGTGCCGCAGCATATCCTGTATGCCATTCCCGATAATGTTTCCTTCACACAAGCTGCCCTTGTCGAACCGGTTGCGGTGGCGCTGCATGCGCTGAGTCTGACGCCGGTTCAGATCAACGATTCGGCCGTAGTGGTCGGGGCGGGCATGATCGGCCTGTTTGTGATTCAGGCGCGGAAACTGGCCGGTTGCGGTACCATCATTGCCATTGACCTGGACAACGACCGGCTGGCTCTCGCCAAATCGCTGGGCGCAACCGTCACGCTGAATGCCGGAACGGATGAAGTGGTGAAGCAGGTGCAGGCGCATACCCACGGGCGTGGTGCCGATGTGGCCTTTGAAGTAGTCGGAGCGGGGCCAACCGTCCGGACGGCGATTGAGTGTGTCCGTAAAGGGGCGACCGTTACGCTGGTGGGCAATCTGGCACCGAACGTAGAAATCCCGTTGCAGGCCGTTGTAACCCGTCAGCTGCGGCTACAGGGCTCCTGTGCTATCAACGGGGAATACGAAGCCGCCCTGGCCCTGATTTCGTCGGGCCGGATGAATGTCGGAGCTATTCTGAGCGCCGAGGTACCGTTGACCGAAGGTCCTGACTGGTTTAAACGGCTTTACCAGAAAGAAAAAGGCCTGATCAAGGTCGTGCTGAAGCCCTGATTTACGTATCGCTTATCCTATAACAACCTGAACAGACTACATGGCCAAACGTACCCAACTCCTGAAGTTGCTGGGCGTCGGATTCGGAATTGCCGTTACCATCGGCGGTACCATCGGCACCGGTATATTGCGCAAACCCGGCACCATTGCCAATGACCTCGGCAGCCCGACGCTGATTATTGCCATCTGGCTGATTGTGGGCGTTTACGCGCTGGTCGGGTCACTCTCCGTGATCGAACTGGGCACTATGTTGCCTAAAGCAGGCGCATGGTACGTGTATGCACGGCGGGCCTTCGGCGATTATGTCGGCTTTGTGATCGGTATCAGTAGTTGGCTGGGGAGTATTTCGGCCATGGCATTTTCGGCGTCGGTAATGAGCGAATACATCGGGTTACTGGTTCCGTCACTGAGTACATCCCTTAAGGCCGTGGCAATCGGTATTCTGGCGGCGTTTGTGGCCTTTCACTGGATAGGTGTCCGGCTGGCCAGTAAAGCGCAGGAAGTCATGAGCTTTCTGAAAGCCATCGGGTTATTGATTCTGGTCGGGGCCTGTTTTTTCTATGCGCCCGATAAAACACCGGTCACTGCCCGGGCTATTGAACCATTAGCCGAAGGCGGCATGTGGGTCGGTATTCTGGCGGCGTTACAGGCGGTATTTTATACTTACGACGGCTGGCACACGGCGGCCTATTTTACCGAAGAAGACGTTAATCCGGACAAAAACCTGCCGAAATCGATGGTAAGCGGTGTGCTGCTGATCATTGGTATTTATGTGCTGGTTAATCTGGCGCTGCTGTATGTGTTGCCGCTGGACCAGCTGAAGCAATCGAAACTGCCGGCTGCCGACGCCATTCAGCTGATTTACGGGGAGGGCAGTTCGCGGGTGGTAACGTTTCTGCTGATGATTTCGATCATGGGCATCATCAATGCGCAGATCATGTTCAACCCGCGGGTGATTTACGCCATTGCGCGGGATGGCTTGTTTTTCCGGTGGATGACGCCCATCAATGCGGGAGGAACGCCGGGTATCGCCATGATCTTTACCGCTTCGATGTCGATCCTGATGATTCTGACGAATACCTACGCCAAGCTGTCTGACATTGCCACCTTCTTTTTTGTGATGTGTTATGCGTCGGGTTTTGCCTCGCTGATCCGGCTGCGGCATACCGAACCGGACCTGAAACGTCCGTTCCGGGCGTGGGGCTATCCGTTTTCTACCTGGACCTTATTGATTGTTTCCTGCCTGTTTCTGGTCGGTGCCATCATCGGCGATCCCATGGGCAGTGTCTATGCGCTGGGCTTTATCGTCATCAGCTACCCGATTTACCGGCTTATCAAGCGTGCTCCGCAGGCGGAGTGAAGAGGGTGATTAGTGGCGTTACCACTTCAGCTATTTTTACCACATAGCCACATAGAGCACATAAGAGAATTAACTCTTTGTTTTTCTATGTGGCTATGTGGTAATTTTTTTATTTCAATACGTTAACTGTAATGCCTGATGGGTGGGCAGCGTCATGATACAGACGGATGGTTGCCTTCTGAAAGTCTTTGGCTTCGGCGTCCTTCATCCGGACAAACGTCTGCGGGTTCATATCCACCAGCGGGAACCAGCTGCTCTGCACCTGTACCATCAGCCGGTGGCCTTTCTGAAACGTGTGCAAGACATCCGGCAGTGTAAAACTTACCTTACTGGCCTGACCCGGCGTGAAGGCTTCCGGCGTTTCAAAACTGTTCCGGAAACGACCCCGCATCACCTCGGCCCGAACCAGCCGCTGATAACCTGCCATTTGCAGTCCTTTGGGATTCGGGCTCGGATTCGGCGTATTGTCGGGCAGCACATCAATGATTTTGACGATAAAATCAGCATCCGTACCGGTTGTTGAGGCAAAGAGGTTCGCCATAACCGAACCGCTCAAGGTCAGGTCTTCCGTCAGCGGTTCGGTCTGGAACACCAGTACATCCGGACGACGGGCCGCGAACCGCTGATCTTCGATCATGTATTGGTTGTTGCGGCGCGGGAAAATGCCGTCCGTGTAGGGCACCGGCTTTTTCGGGTCGCTGACGTATTCGTCAAAGGCATCGGTGGTTGCCGGAGCGGTTTTAGTCAATACGCCGTTGTCCCCGAAATAAAAGCTTTGTGCCTGTGCAGCGGCCGGTGGCCATGTATCGAACGATTTCCATTCGTTGGTGCCCGTGTTAAACAAGGTTGCCTCGCCTGCCGTAAAGGTACCTTTGTCTTTCAGGTAAAAGGCAAAAAACTGGTTCTCCAGATTGTCGCGGTAATATTTAGCCGTATTCTGCCCGAAACTGAGCGGGCCGAACTCCGACCAGTTGTCGCGCGACCAGGCGCCGTGTGTCCACGGGCCCATCACCAGCCGGTTCTGGTTGCCGCTGCTTTGCTTTTCAATGGCTTCGTAGGTACGCAGCGCACCGAACAGATCTTCGGCATCAAACCAGCCTCCGACCACCAGCGTTGCCGGTTTGATATTTTTCAGGTGTGTCCGGATGTTCCGCGATTTCCAGTAGTCATCGTAGGTGTCGTGCTCCAGGTATTCGTTCCAGATTTTAGCCTTGTTGTTGTACAGATTCGCTGCATTGGCATTTTTGACCGGACCCAGATTCAGAAAATACTGATAGGCATCCTTCGTCTGCATCGAAAACAGCGGGGCGTAGTTCTGTACCGGACCGGTCCGTGGTGCATCAAAGTAATTCATGAACGAAAAGTTGTCGAGCAGGAAAAAAGCACCGTTGTGCCGCGCATCGTCGCCCATAAATTCATCGGTTACCGGTGCCTGGGGCGAAACGGCTTTCAGGGCAGGGTGGGCATCCGGCAGGGCCGCCGAAGCATAGAAGCCCGGATACGAAATGCCCGTCATGCCAACGCGGCCGTTGTTATTCGGTATGTTTTTCAACAGCCACTCAATGGTATCGTAGGTATCCGTGCTTTCGTCGACAGGACCCTTTACCGGCGTTGCTGCCTTGCCTTTTTTCGGTTTTGCCGTTTTCAGATGCGCGTTAGGCTCACCGTGGCCGGGTGTCATTTCTTCGAAATCACCTTCGCTCATATAACGGCCGCGGACATCCTGGTAGACAAAGATGTATTTTTCCTGCGACAGATCACGGCCGGGACCCGGACCCGTACGCGGATAATTGCTTTCGCCGTAAGGATCAACCGAATACGGCGTCCGCTCCATCAGAAAAGGGTATTTGTTGGTGGCTCCGGCATCCTTAGGCACATAAATGATGGTGTACAGCTTCGTACCGTCGCGCATGACCAGCTGCCGGTCGAGCTTGGTGTAGTTCTGCCGCACAAAGGCGGTGTCTGCTGATGTGCTTTGTGCGATGGCTGTTGCCGAGGACAGAGCAGCGACCAGCAGCGTAAGCAGGTGTTTTTTCGTAGAAAACATGGGTGTTTTAGTATCTTTCGACAAAAATAGCACGCTTTGCCGACCAACGGGCAGGTGAATCGCCGGATTTCGTTTTATGCTGGATTTTCGTTTACAGGTTTTTTATACAGTGGCCCGCCGCCTGAGTTTTACCAAGGCCGCTGCGGAGTTATACATTTCGCAACCGGCTGTAACCAAGCATATTCACGAACTCGAAACGCAGTTCGGGACGGCCCTGTTTGAGCGGAAGGGCAATCAGATTTTTCTGACACCGGCCGGGCAGATTGTCCGGCAGCACGCCGAAACCATTGCCGCGACCTACCGGCAGATGGAGTTTGACCTCAATGCCCTGAAAGATAAAGTAGGGGGCAACCTGCGGCTGGGCGGCAGCAGTACGATTGCCCAGTACCTGCTTCCGCCGATTCTGGCCCGTTTTCACGCCCAGTACGCGGATGTTGCCGTGTCGCTGGCGAGCGGCAACACGCTTCAGATTGAACAGGCATTGCTGAAAAAAGACATTGAGCTGGGCTTGGTCGAAGGCCGGACCCGACACAGCGATATACGCTATACGCCGTTTGTACAGGACGAAATTGTGTTGGTCATGCGGGCCGATCACCCTTTATCGGGCCGCGACGAAATCAGCCTGGCTGAGCTGAAAGCAACCCCGATACTGTTGCGGGAGCGCGGTTCCGGTACGCTGGAAGTCATTGAGTATGCCCTTCGGGGTGTAGATGTCCGGATGAGCGATCTGACGGTGGAAATGTACCTGGGCAATTCGGAGAGCATCAAAACCTACCTGCTGCATTCACGCTGTATTGCGTTTCTGTCGATTCATGCCCTTGGTGATGAACTGAAGGCCGGTACATTGCAGGTCGTAGATGTGGCAGGGCTGACGATCCGGCGCGATTTTTACGCCATTCAGCCGCAGGGAGCGCATGAAGGGCTGGCGGAGACGTTTCTGCGGTTTGCCCGCCATCAGTACAACCGCGTGTAGCCCTGAAAACGCCGGCAGCACGC
>NZ_CAMFHL010000010.1 GCF_945952095.1 uncultured Arsenicibacter sp.
GAAGTGAGGGGAGGAGGGGGGGTGTGGAGGGGTACTGAGCCATTCCGGCGAAAGGCCCATGAATTCAGCAATGTACTTAGACGGAACCCGTTGAATAACAGACGGATGATTGGTGATCAGGTAGTCGTACAGATTGACCGACGGATAGGAGATAATCTTCATTTTCAGGTCGTTTTCGCCTTGCAGGGCGTCAGTAACCAGGGCGTGGTAGGAATGCATCAACCCCGGATGCTCCGCAATCAGCCGGTCGATATCCTGCTTGTTGAACCCCAGCACTTCGGAGTTGGTAATGGCCCGTAGTTCACACTGCGTTTTACCGCCTGTAAAAAAGCCGTCAATGCAGGTCATAAACGGATGGAAATCATCGAGGTAGAAATTAATGGTTTTTTCGACCTCAAATGCCTCGTTGATGTACCGGCAGACAAACCCGCCGCTTAGTACGAAATAAACTTTAGTACACAGCTGACCGGCTTCGATGAGTCGTGACTGGGTTTTCACTTTTTCATAGGTGCCTAACGGCAGTATATTGTCAAAGTGTTTCTGATCAACGGCAAACCGGATCAGTTCATTCATCAGCTTTTGCATAGGGGAGAAAATGATGAGGACTAATATAAAGAAATTGTCATGAAGTGCATCGCGGCATTCCGGGAACCCAATTACGTTATGGATTTGGAGTAGAATCCTGTACCCCTTTATTTTGATTTATAAAGCTATTTAAGCCAATATTCATGTCTTCATTAACTACATCGTTGCGGGTACTGGTTGTCGGATGCGGCAACATGGGCTCGTCGCACGCGCAGGCGTATCATTCGCTGGACGGATTTTCCATTTGCGGCATCGTTTCGACGGGTAAGAGCAAGGAAGTACTCAACGAAAAACTGGGCGGTGGCTATCCGCTGTTCAGTGATTATGCCGAAGCCCTTGCCGAAACCAAACCCGACGCGGTTTGTATTTCGACGTATCCGGATACGCACGAGCAATTTGCCATCATGGCGTTTGAGCAGGGTTGCCACGTATTCATCGAAAAACCGGTAGCCGACACGGTTGCGGGTGCTGAGCGGGTCGCCGAGGCAGCCCGTAAGGCCGGCAAAAAGCTGGTGGTCGGCTATATTCTGCGCCATCACCCGTCGTGGGCGAAGTTTGTTGAGGTGGCCCATGATCTGGGGAAACCCCTGGTGATGCGGATGAACCTGAACCAGCAAAGCCACGGGTTTATGTGGACGGTGCACCGGAATCTGATGAAAAGCCTGAGCCCGATTGTGGACTGCGGTGTGCATTATATCGACATCATGTGTATGATGACGCGCTCGAAGCCGGTGCAGGTGAATGCCATCGGGGCGCGGCTGACCAACGATATTCCGGTTGATAACTATAACTATGGCCAGCTTCAGATCCGGTTCGAAGACGGGTCGGTGGGTTGGTACGAAGCTGGCTGGGGGCCGATGATGAGCGAAACCGCGTTCTTCGTGAAAGATGTGATCGGGCCGCGAGGCTGTGTGTCGATTGTTGCCAAAAATGCCGGGGCCAGCGGAAAATCCGACGACGTTGACTCGCATACCAAAACCGAGTCGCTGCGGGTACACTACGCTGATCTCGACGAAAACGATACATTCACCAAGGCCGATGAGTGGATCGATATGCAGGACGAGCCTGATCATCAGGAGCTCTGCAATCGTGAGCAGCTGTATTTCCAGAAAGCCATTCTGGAAGATATCGACCTGACAGACCACGTACAGGACGCCGTCAACAGCCTGCGCATTGCCTTTGCCTGTGACGAATCCGTCCGGACGGGCCTGCCGGTTTACCTGTAAAAAACGGTATGGGCGACCCATGGGGTCGCCCTGATACTGGTTTGGGCGACCACGTTTTTTGACGCGGATGTTTTGGGCGACCACGTGGGGTCGCCCCTACGGGTTAATATCCTTTACTTCCAGAATCGGTTTGGGGTAACCGTGCTTTGTCACCTTCAGCATGGCCTGACCAAGTTCGGCGAGGGTAGAGGCGGTACCGGGGAAAAGTTTGCGCAGCAGCGGATACATCCACGTAACGTATTTGTAGTACTTGTTTACGTTTTTGAGGCCGGGCGTTGGATGCAGGTAGCCGGGCCGGAACATGTAAGCGGCCTTGAAAGGCAGCTTCATGATGTCGTTTTCGGTCTTGCCCTTAACGCGCGCCCACATCAGACGGCCTTGTTCGGAGCTGTCGGTACTGGCGCCGGAAACATAGCAGAAGGTCATATCCGGGTTGAGCGGGGCCAGTGTCCGGGCCATGTGCAGGGTCAGGTCGTAGGTCATGCGCCGGTACTCATCTTCCTTCATGCCCACCGACGATACCCCCAGACAGAAATAACAGGCGTTATACCCGACCATCTGGTCTTTGACCGGCGCAAGGTTGAAAAAGTCTTTGTGGACAATCTCCTTCAGCTTCGGATGACTGAAACCGGACGGGCGGCGGTTGATGATGAGCACCCGCTCAACATCGGGGTCATTCAGGCATTCGTGCAGCACGCCTTCGCCGACCATGCCGGTTACGCCGGTAATGATAGCGCTGATTTTCATGAGCGTAGTGATTAGGTGAAACGGGATTATGCTTGTTCCAGAAACCCGCTCAGCTGCGCTAATTGTTCCGTATGCCGTGCGTTCAGCTGTATAATTTCTTCCTGAATTGATTTTATAACCGGAATCAGCTGGTCTTCAAGCGTCCGGCCGGCTGACTGTGCCTTTTCGATGCGCGACTGTACCGCCCAGTCTGTGAAAATATTGTCGAAAAAAATATCGACAAACCGGGTGGTGTTGCTGGTAAGCAGCTGGTTGAGCGGTGCTGTCCGGCCGAGATCAGCGTATTCCTGCTGAAATAATGTTAACCGGTGATTGACCGCAAATGTCTGGTCGCGGACCTTGTCCAGTGTCTGGTATTTGGCGTAGGAGATCAGCGATGAGTCAAGAAAAAGGTCCCAGTTGCCACGGCTACGGGCTTCGGCCAGCAGTTTGTTCAGGCGCATCACATCATTCAGCAGCAGTTTACCTGCCTGTTCCGCTTCGACAAGTTCCTTCTGTTTCCGGTCCAGACGTTCTGTTTCTTCCAGCTGCTGTTGATACTGCCGGGCGGTTTCATCCGTTCGACGGGCCATAGCCTCCTGCTTTTGCCGGATCAGGGAATCATACGCTGCGTCGACGGTGCTGAAAGGAGCCAGTTGCTGCTGCAGGTCATGGCAGCGGGCGCGGGTGGCTTCCAGCGTGGCATTGATGCTGTCGAAACGGGCATGGGCCTGCTGCGCTTCGGCCTCTTCTTTGGTCAGCTGCTGTTCTTTCCGGTTCAGAAAATCGTAGTAAAGGCTGGCCCAGCTCAGCCGCTGAAGCCGGTCAACGTCGGCCTGCTCGCGTTGCCAGCTATCGTACTGCGCCTTCAGGTCAGCGTCGAGTTGTTTGGCAAGTGATTCGCTCTGAGTGAGTTGCCGCCTAATGTGGTCGCGGCTGGTACGCTGGCTGATAACCGCCAGTAATTGTTCCTGTTGTGCAGATGTCCAGTGCATATGAGTTAAGAAAAACGTTGTAAAACAACGCAATCGGCGGGGACGGCCCATCATAAATCTGACCAGTGGTTGCCCGGAATGCCAGACGATATGTAGGGGCGGTAAGCGGTATTTTGTACATTTGTCCAACAACGTTTGTCTGTTATGGAAACGCCTGACCCTTATCTCGTTCAGTCGCTTGAGGCGCTGACGAATCTGTACGATATCCCGACGGAACGGGTAATATTAAAGCAACTGGACTATCTGGATGCCTATGGCCGTCAACTGATTGCGGCGTCGCCACTGATGATGCTGGCCACCACCGGTCCAAACGGTGTCGACTGCTCGCCGCGCGGCGATTATCCGGGTTTTGCCGAAGTCCTTGACGAAAAGACAATTCTGCTGCCCGACCGGCGGGGCAACAACCGGCTCGACAGCCTGAAAAACATTGTGCAGAATCCGGCCGTCGGGTTGCTGTTTTTCTTTCCCGGCCTGTTTGAAACGTTCCGCGTGAACGGGAAAGCGGTGATCAGTACCCGTCCTGACCTGCTGGAGCGGTTTGTGCATGAAGGTAAAAAGCCCCGGACAGTGCTGGTGATTACGGTCGAAGAAGCCTTTATGCAGTGTGCCCGTGCGCTGCTGCGGGCCGATGTCTGGAATCCGGATACATTCCTTAAAAAGGGCGACCTGCCCAGCATCGGCACCATCATGCAGGCTCACACAAAAGGCAATGTGGATGCCTGCGAATATGATTCTGTCATGCGGCCGGCAATGGGCAAAACATTATATTAACCGAGGCGGGGCCGGTAAATGCCGGCCCCGTCTCGGTTGCGTTAGTCTTTTTTGATCATAATGAACGGACCGTCCTTCCAGTCTTTCAGGTATTTCTGGTAAGCGGCTTCCGTCATGATGTCAAACTGATAGAGATAGCCTTGCGGCTGGCGGGCGTTTTTATGGACATAACTGCCCGAAAACGCAACGATGTCTTCTGGTTTATACTTGTTCAGCTCACTGTTTTTGATGTGCTTGCCATCCAGCCAGATACCGAACTTCTTCGGGTTCTTCCAGTCTTCAAACTGTTCCGGTGTGGGTGTTTTCCGTAACTCATAGGGCTGCGGATCAGCAGCTTTAATCAAGTCTTTTTCCTCTTCGGTTAACTGATCGTAAGTTAGGGCAATGTGCGGGCTGTTCTTAGGCCTTATCGCCGAATAATAGCGTCCTTTTTTCAGATTAAGCTCGCTTAACTGAAACACTTCCTGTGGCTTTGTGCCGGGAGCGGGGCTGGTGGCGGTTATGACCTTTGGCGGCGATTTTTGTCCGGCTTTAGGTGTCTGGGCCGTGGTGGTGCTGCTGCCCAGGAAAAGTGTACCGGCGAAAGCCAGCAAGGAGGTGCCGATCAGGGCCGCTTTCTTCAGGGAACCCGTGTGTGTACGCATCATGATAAATCGTTGTTTTGTGGTTTGGACTATGAAATGACTTGTCAGGGCAAGGGGAGGCTGAACGGTTAGTTTGCTCAGTAACAGGTGCTGATACTGCGGAATGTCCTGATAGGTGTGGTTTACCCGTTCGTCGGCCAGAAACTCGTGGTTGAGTTCAATGGACCGGCGGAGGAAATACACGACCGGATTGAACCAGCCAAAACAGATTACCAGCTCAGTCAGCAGCCGGTCGAGGGTGTGCCACTGCCGGACGTGAGCCAGTTCGTGGGTCAGCAGCTCGCGTTCAATCTGCATGCCCCGATAGCCTTCCTGACTGATAAAAATGTAGCGCAGAAACGTGTAGGGCAGGGGCAGTCCCGGTACAAGCACCAGTGTAGCGTCAGGGGTGGAAACGGTCGGATTCGTACGGGTACTGCGGATCAGCCGGTAGAGGTTATAGCCAAAACGGAAGAGCAGCAGCGCGGTCACCAGCCCGTAAAAGCTCCACCAAACCGGCTGCCAGTCAAACGGCGTGGCTGTGGCAGGAGCCGCGACACCCGCCGACCGGAGCACAAACGGCGCGATCTCCGCGGGGGCCGGTAGTCCGGCTATGGGCAGGGCATCGGTTGCGGGCATCCCGGCAGGCAGACGCAGCTCAAGGCACGGTACGATAAACCCGGCGGCCAGGCTGCCCAACAGGTAAACCCGTTTGAACCGGTGAAAGTCTTCCTTCTCAAGCAATAGTTTGTAGAAAACCCAGAGTGCAGCCATGCACAGCGTGGATGTGATCAGGTATGGGATCATCCTTTTTTCTTTTCGATCTGTTGGTCAATCAGCGCGCGCAATTCTTCGAGCTCCTTCGCACTCAGGTCCGTTTCTTTGGTGAAAAACGAAGCGAACTGAGCCGCCGAATTGTTGAAGAAATTCCGGATGAGTCCGTTTACGTGTCTGGCGAAATATGCCTCGCGGGTAATGACCGGGTAGTACTCCCGCGAGTTGCCGTATTCGCGGTAGGCGACAAAGCCTTTGTCGGTCATGCGTTTCAGCAACGTCGCCAGAGTGGTGGCGGCGGGCTTCGGCGGATCATAGGCATCCAGCAAATCCTTCATGAATGCTTTCTCCATGACCCACAGGTGATTCATCAATACTTCTTCGGTCGCTGATAGTTTCATTCTACGAGTATAGAATATTTTCTACAAATGTAGAATAAAAATCTGTTCTCCAAAACAGATAGCAATTTTTCGGGAAAATTTTGACGGGTAGTCGCCGGATAGTGACAATAAATAACCTGACAGGCAGATTGATTGCGTTAACGAAAGGAGATCGTACAGTAGTTGTAAAAATAGTATATGGTTGTGGTCATGAAATTACGCAAATAGGCTAAACATTATTAAGTTTGACTATCTCTGCAAATCATCATAACATCATGTACTCTACCGTTTCTGCCCTGCTTTTTCTTACGTTTACACCACCAGGGGTACCGTACCCGCCTCCGGATTTTCCGCGCGAACTGATTGTCCGGAAAACGATTTATTCACCGCTGACCTCCCGCATCCGGCAGGTCCCGGAGAACCGGATGAAAACAGACACCTTGCCGGGGCAGACAGCAAACGGGAGTGTGAAGACGGATAGTCTGGTACTGAAATTTGACCGGAAGGTAGAACAGATACCGATGGTGCGCCGACACCAGTACAAGGAGGTTCGTAAACAGTTTCAGGTAACGGTCAGTGAGTCAGATGATGCCTTTTTCTACTATGCTCTGGGTTATCTGAATGAGAAAGGCTACGGCGGACCGGCAAAGCTTTCGGAAGCTAAACGGTGGTATAGTTATGCCGCGCAGCTGAACGACTCGGCGGCGACCTACAAACTGATTTCGCTGTATGAATCCGGCCGCTTACGGATCGACAATCCGGCGGCCGAAGCAGAGCGGCTCCGTAAAAACCTGCTGGTTGGCCGGAAGCGCTTTTCGGTTGACGCCAAACAGGCGGACGGGCAGAAGGTACTGGTAAACATTTTTGCGGAAGACCAGCCCGCTGACCCCGCTAATCCACTGGCCGATGAGATCCGGCGGCTGAAAGAAGTGCGGAACGTAACGCCTTCGCCGGAGGTGATTGTCAGTTTTAACCAATTGTATACCCTTGCGGCTCAGCGAGGTGTTTCGTTTTTGAATTTTTACAAATCTGCCAATCAGGGGGCGGCCGGCAAAACGACTGCCACGGAGCCGAAACCAGCGGTGGCCGCTACGCCGCCGGTTGTGGAGACCAAGCCCGCCGTTGCCGAAGCGAAGCCAACGCCGCCGCCAGTCGTGGAGACCAAGCCGGCCGTTGCTGAAGCGAAACCAACGCCACCGCCGGTTGTGGAGGTCAAACCAGTCGTTGCTGAAGCCAAACCAACGCCGCCGGTCGTGGAGACTAAACCAGCCGTTGCCGAAGCGAAGCCAACGCCGCCGCCGGTCGTGGAGGCCAAACCGGCCGTTGCCGAAGCAAAGCCAACACCGCCGCCGGTTGTGGAGGCTAAACCCACACCAGCGGAGAAACCCAAAGTTGTCGTTAATTACTCAGACATGGCCTTAGCGGCCATTCAGAAAAATCAGCTGGATAGCCTGAACAACTGGATGCGGCAGGCAGTACTGACAAACCTGAACGTTGACCTGACAAAGCCTGAGCAGGAAAGTAAGCGATTACTCGATTCGCTGCGGGCGGGTAACGGGCAATCCGGCTTACTGTATTACGCCCTGGGTTATTTGTATGAGCACAAGCAGAGTGGCAAGAGTTGGGGCAATGCCGAGCGTTTTTACCGCTATGCCTTCCAGACAGGCTACGCACCGGCCTATTTCCGTCTGATGACTTACTACACCCGCGAAACGATTTCATCGTCGCAGTCGCAGTGGTTGCAGATGAATTACAATGCTAAGATTGATGCGTTGCCGCTACAGATCGCCGGGCGCAACCGGCCGGTAATGCTGTATATTCATGATTTCCCGCAGGATACCAGCAACCCGATTTCCGATGAGTGTGAACGGTTGCAGGAAATCTTCAACGTAACGGTACCTGCCAAAACGGTTCAACATTACGCTAACCTCTACCGCCTCGCCCAGACCAACCACAAGTCGTTCAAGGAGCAATGTAAACTATGATTACTATGATTACTATGATTACTATGATTACTATGATTACTATGATTGGTGTGATTATTACTATGACTAAAGGATTGAAGTGCTGGATGCTTGAATAGTCAAATGATTGAGCAGCGGAAGGCAGTGATTGAGTCATTTGCTAAATGACTCAATCACCTAATCATTCAATCATTGAATCATGTTAATCATAGTCCTATTGCGCCTTCTGTTCGCGGTATTCTTTTTCGATGGATTGGATGATGTAGCCGGAAATCCAGCCGATTACGCCGCCGCGCGGGAAGATAAACTCTTTGGCTTCGGGGCGGCTGCGGCGGCACTCTTCCAGTACGCCTCGCAGCATGGTGGCGCCCGCAATGATTTCGTCGCGTTTAAAGACCTTTTCCCGCACCGTTTTAATGTCGGCCTGGGCTTTGCGCATCGCTTCTTCGTTATCCAGCCCGCTCAGGTCGGGGTTGGTCAGTGCATCGTAGTTCTGGATGGCCATTTCCTGTAGTTTCACGGCATCTTTATACGTAAACTTAACCAGCTGGGTATTGATCTCACGCGGGTGCAGATACGTCACAAGCGCATAGACGATGCCGCCCATCATGTATACCCGCTGGCGGTTCTGGAAACCGGCTTTCCGACCCATTTCGCGTTTTACCACCGACTGTAATTCATCGGTATATACCTGCTGCGCCGATTGATCCACCGGTTTGCCGCCTTCCTGGATTTTTTTCAGCATCGAAACGGTACCGGGGAAGTCAATGTAATCAAATGTGTTGTCGGTTGTGAAATAACCACCTTTGGTGTTGCCGCTACCAATGTCGATAGTGCTTGTGGTGAGCCATTCGCGGCGGGGGATCGTACCGCGCACCGTCAGTTCGGCTTCACCGGCGGCGTCGATAAACGGAATGGCGGTTGGCCAGGCACTGCCCAGTTCATCGTGGAGGGCTTTTTCCAGATCAGCCTGTTTGTTGTTCTTTACCAGAGCCGTTTGCAGGCCGCTGCTGCCGACCACAAAAATCCGGTTTTTGGTCAGTTTGCGGCGGGTCATCAGCGAGTCCAGGTAAATGTGGACGGCTTTAGCCGTTTCGGCAAAAACAGCCGGTGTACATTCTATCGGGGTTGTGTTGCGGGTTTCCGACTTCACGACCCGGAAGAGCGCATGGCCGTCCGGCGAAAACTTAAGCGCCACCACCGACAGCTTGACGCCCTTTGCCCCGATGTCGATGCCGCCATAGAGTTCTTCGGTTTCTTTCAGGCCGCTGAGAATTTGTCGCAGTACTTTTTCACTGACGGTATACCCGCCTGCCTGATACAGGTCGATGGCCTGGTTCAGGTATTGGCCGGCATGTACCATATCATTACGGTCGCGGGCGAGCAGGCCGAGGTTTTCGTAAACGGCCGCGGTCCAGTAATTGTGTTTGGCTGCTTTGACACCGGTAAGTGCCTTCGTCAGGTATTCGTCTGCTTTGTCGTACTGTTGTGCCTCGCGGAGACTATTCCCTGTTTTGAGGTAACGCAGCGACTGCATCAGTGAGGTGGAATTATTCTGGCCATAGGCAAGCTGAACCAAACAGCAGAGGCCGATCAGAAAGGTAAAAACATGTTTCATGAGTAAGCACTGAGAGATATGAGATGGGTTTTACTAAATTCGACTGGAATGTAATAAGGATTTTGTATAATAGACATATCATAAAATGTTATTCTGTATCTTTTTGTTGATGACTGACTGAAAATGGTTTCCTGGTCGCAGGGGAAACCACGAAGACGGGAAGAAAAGAGGATACACGAAGGAAAATCAGACTGTTAGGCTTACGTACAGGTAAAAAGCAAACGGAGCACAAAGACTGATCTTCATGCTCCGTTTGCTGTTGAAAATTTACCTGGTGCAACTACTTTGCCACCCGTCCCGGCTCGCGGAGGTTGGCACCGGTACGTTTCTGGAGGTCATCACCCAGATCGGCGCGGGCTTCTTCGGCTACCTTTTCGAGGCGGGCCACAATCTCAGGGTGTTGCTCGCGGACATCATAGCGTTCGCCCGGATCGCGGCGCAGATCAAACAGAGCCGTCGGAAACGGGTGGTTTTCATTTGTCTGACCCGGCTTGCCGTTCTGTCCGGGCAGGAACCCTTCGTAGGTCCGCCCAGGATGCGCAAACACCAGTTTCCAGTCGCCTTCCCGAACTGCCTCGAGGCTGTTCTTTCGGTAATAGTAATAGAACTTAGTACGCGGCGTCATGGCATTATCGCCCTTGAGCAACGCCAGCCAGTCGACACCGTCGATGCGGTTTTTAGGCAGACGCGCTCCGCAGATTTTCGCTACCGTCGGCAGAATGTCCATGGTCGTCAGCAGTTTATTACAGACGCGGCCGGCCGGGACAACACCCGGCCAGCGCACCAGACAGGGCACCCGATGTCCGCCTTCAAACGAGGTGCCTTTACCTTCACGAAAACCACCCGTTGAGCCGGCATGGTCGCCGTAGTTGAACCACGGCCCGTTGTCGCTGATAAAGATAACCAGCGTGTTTTTGTCCAGATTCTGCTTTTTGAGTTCAGCCATGATCTGGCCCACCGACCAGTCGAGTTCCGTAATCACATCGCCGTACAAGCCTTTGGCTGTCTTGCCTTTAAAGCCTGGCGAAACTGCCAGCGGAACGTGGGGCAGCGGGTGGGGCACATACAGGAAAAACGGTTTTGTCTTATGCTTCCGGATAAAACCCAGCGCCCGTTCGGTGATAGATGCCGTGATCTTACCGGCATCGTTCAGGTCTTTAATTTCGTCTTTTTTGTCATTTCCCTCAATCCAGTGCAGCGGCGGGTAGTTGGCCTGTGCCTGCCACGGATGGAGCGGCCACATATCGTGCGAATACGGCACGCCGTAATACTCGTCGAAGCCCTGCTGAAGCGGCAGGAACTGTTGCTGGTCACCGAGGTGCCATTTGCCGAAGATGCCGGTTGTGTAGCCGCGCTCTTTCAGCAGTTCCGCCAGCGTCTCTTCATTCGGGTTAAGGCCGACAGGTGAGTTGGGGCCGAAGGCACCCGAAACGCCGAGCCGGTTCGGGTAGCAACCCGTCATCAGGGCTGCCCGTGACGCGCTACACACGGCCTGGGCAACGAGGAAATTGGAAAACCGTGACCCTTCGGCCGCCATGCGGTCGAGGTTGGGGGTGGTATAGTCAAGTGCGCCGGTAACCGACAGGTCGCCGTAGCCCATATCGTCCATAAAGAACAGGACAACGTTAGGCGGTGTGGCAGCCGGTTTACTGATCCAGGCACTGACCGAAAAACCGATGCCGATGAGGGCAAATGAGCTTAGCAGTAAATGTGAAAAACGCCGGGGTATAATACGCATAGCGGGTTGTACAAGGTTAAAAAAAGCAACGTAAAAGACTGTTGAGCAAAGCGGCTCACCTATAAATGTCAGAAAATGGCTTATTTACCACTAGCCGGTGCAAGTTTAGGTGAAATAATTTCCCATTCGTTGATATGGGTCGGGGTATGTTCGCGGGCCAGAATCGCATCGAACTGCCGGATCAGGTCAGGGTGCTGCGCGGCTATATTCGTGGTTTCGCTTACGTCTTTCGCTAAATCATAGAGCTCCCAGGGGGCTTTCCGGTTGGTCCGCAGATTGGTTTTGACCGCTTTCCAGTTACCCATCCGGATAGCCAGCTGTCCGCCTTTTTCGGGGTATTCCCAGTACAGAAACGGGTGTTTTTTCTGTTTATCCGGTTGGGCAAGCAAGGTTGGCAGAAAGGAAAGCCCGTCGGTGGCGAAAGGCTGTTTATAGCCGATCAGCTCGGCGAGGGTGGCCAGCAGGTCATACTGCACCGACACATGGTCAGTCTCCTGCCCGGCCCTGATTTTTCCCGGCCAGCGGGCAATCATCGGTTCGCGGATACCGCCTTCGTACACATCCATTTTCAGGCCGCGTAGATTACCGACACTCCGGAAATACGCCGCATCGACCCCGCCGGTCGTAAATGTCGCCCCATTGTCGCTGGAGAACATGACCAGTGTGTTTTCGTCAAGATTCAGCTCTTTGAGGAGTTTCATAATCTGGCCTACCTTAGTGTCCATGTAGGTAATCATGGCGGCATAGGTTGCCCGCGGGTAAGGGGTTGACGCATAGCCCTGCTGACCCAGATAAGGCTTGTCGTCAAATTTTCCGGCATATTCCTTCACGGCTGCTTCCGGTGCCTGTAATGAGGTGTGGGGCGCGGTAAAGGGCAGGTAGAGGAAGAACGGGCCGTTTTTGTGTTGCCGGATAAACGCTTCGGCCTTATCCGCCATCTTGTCGGTAGCGTAGTCGTTGCCCCGGTAATAGGCAAATCCTTCGGGCGTAGCGTTTTCCGGTGCCAGTCTGCGGTGCACCTCAATGTAGTGGTTGTTAAGCGCTACCGGCCTGCCGTTTTCCCAGAGGTGGGTCGGGTAATGGTTATGGGCCTGTTTCTGGTCGAGGTAGCCGTAAAAGTAGTCAAATCCCTGGTCGTTGGGGTTGCCGGTTGTGTTGGCCATACCCAGTCCCCACTTGCCGATGCAGGCCGTTTTATAGCCATTCTGCTGCAACATCCGGCCAATGGTAAAGGCGCCGGGGTAAAGCGGCATCTGCCCGCCTTCCAGCGAATCGGCAAAACCGCCCATCTCATAATTGCCCCGGATGTAGGCGTGGCCGGCGTGTTTGCCGGTCAGGAGCATGCAGCGGGCGGGGGCGCAAACGGGCATGCTGGAATAGTGCTGTGTAAACCGGATACCTTCGCGGGCAAGCTGGTCCAGATGGGGCGTCCGGATTTTTTGCTGGCCATAGCAGCCCAGATCGCCATAGCCCAGATCGTCGGCGTAGATGTAAATAATATTTGGCTGTCTGGCAGTTGGTGCGGGCAGGGTATACGCGGCGAGAAGCACGGTCAGGCCGGTGAAAAAAATAACGTTGAGTAAACGAAAGCTGATTTTCATTGGGTTAACAGGAGTAAGGTACAGGCTGCTTCGGATTTTGAATCCGAAGTTAGGTGATTGCGGATTTTAAATCCTCAATAGCTGTTGTCCGTGGCTGATGGCAGCCACGGACAATACAGGAACTTACCAGCCCGGATTCTGTGACAGCGACGGCGTCAGGTTGCGCTCCCGCTGGGGAACCGGCCACAGATAATGCCGCGTCTTGTCGAATACCCGGTTGATGCCCACCACCTGAACCGTCGCCAGTTTGCCGTCGGTACCTTTGTAGGTGATGCCATAAACCGGCCCCGGCAATACGGTTTCGGCCGTTTTCCAGCGTCGGATATCAATCAGGTGCTGCCCTTCAAAGGCCAGTTCGACCGTGCGCTCGCGGCGGACAATCGCCCGCAATTCGGCCTGCGAAGCGGTCGCACTAATGGCCGGTTGTTTTACGTCGGTCCGGCCGTTACGTACGGCATTGATGGCACTGATGACACTGGCGTCAATCTGGTTTTGCTCAATTTTCGCTTCGGCATACGTCAGCAGAATTTCGGCATACCGCAGCAGAATAATATTAATGCCGTTGTTGGCCGGATTGGCATAGTCGTCGGCATTCATGTATTTCTTGAGGTTGAAGCCGGTCGTGGAGGCAATGTAGGTATTACCGACCGCATCGGCGGTGCCGCTGTTGGGTTCCGGCCGGAAGGCGATGCCGCTGGGCAGGAGATCGCCGGTCAGGTATACCGAGAACTTCAGCCGCGGGTCACGGTTGACATACGGTGCTGCCGGATCATAACCGCTGGTAGCATCCGTAATCAGTTTACCGGCCGTGGTTTCGTACATATCGACGAGCGCCTTGGTCGGCACAAAGGTGCTGTTGGCGTTTTTCTGGCTGTAAGGCCCCATGTAGCTGAAAACGTTTACCGGATAGGTATCCTTGATAAACTGGCGGTCCAGCAATACCTCCCGGTTGTTTTCGGCCGCGTAGGTAAACAGTTTTTCGTACGAATCATACAGTCCGTATGTGCCCGATTTGATGACCTGATCGGCAGCATCGGCGGCCTGCTGGTAGCGGCCGGCATAGAGGTTAGCCCGCGCCCGCAGGCCGATGGCAGCACCTTTAGTGAACCGGCCTTTGTCGGCAGCGGCGTACGTAGCCGGCAGCAGGGTCGCTGCTTCGGATAGCTCCTTGTCGACAAAATCCCATACCTGAGCAACCGGTGTCCGGGTAAGGGCACGGCTTTCTTCCAGCGTAATGGCCTTGGTTACCAGCGGCACATCGCCGTACAGGCTGGCCAGTTTCAGGTACTGATAGGCCCGGAGCGCCCGCGCTTCGCCTTTGCACTGACTGATCAGGGCTGTGTTGGTCGTCTGGATTTTATCGATGTTGTCGAGCAGGTAATTGCAGGCGCGGATGCCGCGATAGGCCTTTGACCACTCGCCGAATATCCGTGAGCTGGTGGCATCATACTGGCCCAGTTCGATGTACGCGTGCAGTTCAAACGGCTGGTTTACGTGGCCGATGTCGGTCAGGGCATCCCAGCTGAAAATGTTCGTACTGTCGAGGTCACTGTACAGGGAGTTAGTTGCCAGCCGGGCGTCGTTATCGGTTTTCCAGAACACACTTTCCGACAGCCGGTCATTCGGCACCGTATCCAGCAGCTGGCGGTCGCAGGCGGTCAGTGCCAGCCCTGCCGTAATGGCCAGTAACGTATATTTGATCGTGTAACGTATTGATTTCATGATGTTCAGACGATGAGTTGAGTTAGAGTCCCAGATTTAAGCCAACGGTATACAACGCCGTCTGCGGGTAATACACACCACGGCCTGAACCCACTTCCGGATCGAGATCCCACTCGTTCAGTTTTGAGATCGTAAAGACGTTAGTGGCCGATACGTAGGCCCGGATGCGGCTCATTTTCAGCCTGCCGGCAATTGCCGGAGGCAGCGAATAGGCCAGCTGTACGTTTTTGAGCCGTACATACGAGGCATCAATCACGAGCCGGTCGGAGGTAGCCACGTTCCGGAGGTCAAACTTTCTCGGGCGCGGGAACCGGGCGGTCGGGTTTTCAGGGGTCCAATAGTTATTGGTATAGATTTCGTGCGTAAACCCTTCCTGGTTACCCATTTCGGCCAGTGCGCCTGCCAGACGGGTATCGACCTTGGCCGCCCCCTGGAACAGCAGACTCAGCTCAAAATTCTTGTAAGAGAAGTTTGCGTTCAGCCCGAAAATGTATTTCGGAAACGAATTGCCGATGGTTGTCATGTCGTTGGCGTCGATTTTACCGTCGCCGTTGAGGTCAACGTATTTTACGTCGCCGGGTCTGGTGTTGGCGGCGTAGGTCGCTTTGTAGCTGTCAATCTCCGACTGGGTCTGGAACAGGCCATCGGTTTTGTAGCCCCACAGGGTGTTGATCGGCAGCCCAACGGCGATAATGTAGCGCGGGTCAATGTCCGAACCGGTGATGTACGGGCCGGTGCCTTTCAGGTCAACCACTTTGTTTGAGTTGATGCTGAAATTGCCGCCGAGATTATACTGAAACCCCGATGAACTTTTGCCTCCCCGATAGTTCAGGCCGATTTCCAGCCCTTTGTTCTCCACCGAGCCGGCGTTCTGCGGCGGTGCCGACAGCCCGACCGTAGCCGGAATTTCGAGGTTCAGCAGGATATCGTTGGTTCGTTTTTTATAATAATCGACGGTCAGATTCAGGCGGTTGCGCAGGAACGAAGCGTCCAGACCTAGGTCAAGCTGTGTGGTCGATTCCCAGCCCAGATTGGTATTGGCCAGACTGGTCTGCCGGTAGCCCTGCACGGCCGCACCGTTGAAGTTATAGCCCCGGGAGGTGAGGGCAGCGTAATAACTGTAAAGATCGACCGACTGGTTACCGGTGATTCCCCACGAGCCGCGGAGTTTCAGCTCATTGACCGTAGATTGAAGTCCCTGCCAGAACGCTTCTTTCGAGAGCCGCCAGCCTGCCGAGAACGACGGGAAAAAGCTGTACTGTTTCTCACCGGTGAATTTCGACGATCCGTCATAGCGGCCGTTGGCTTCGAAGAGGTATTTGCCGTTGTAGTCGTAGTTGACACGGGCAAAGTAAGAGCGCAGGCCAAACACGGCATCGTTTCCGGAGTTGCTCTTGGTCCCGTCGTTGGCCCCCTGGCTGATCGACTGAATGTCGTTGCTGTAGAACCGTTCGCGGTAGGCACTCAGGAAGTTCTGGGTATTACCGATCTGCGAATAGCCGAGTAAACCTTTAAGGCCATGATTACCAATCGTTTTTTCGTAGGTCAACAAACTGATGAGGGTATACTCCCGCAACGAATTCCGTACTTCGGTCAGTGTGTTATTGGCGACCGTTTTCGTGATGTTCGTGTTTTTGTCAAGGTTCGTAAACGCATTGGCGTAGTTCTTTTCCTGGGTGAAATAACCACGGCCGGCCAGCTGCGTCGAGAATGTCAGCCCGTCCATAATTTCCCATTCGCCTTTTACGTAACCGGCCAGAAAATCAGAGAACCGCTTCGAATCGCCGCCGATTTCAGCATTCATCAGCGGGTTGTTACCCTGCGGACTCAGGCCATAGGTGCCGTCTGCATATTTAGGTACTGCCCACAGCGAGCCGTGGAAAAAACGGTCGATCGGGTCAACGGTCGGCACCTGCGAGTAGTTATACCGGTAGTTGAGGTCACCGCTGAGCCGTACCCGGCGTGAGACCGTGTAATCGGTATTCATCCGGATTTCGCCGATTTTACTGGTATAATGCGTAATGATACCGGCCTGATCCTGGAAGCGTAAGCTCAGCCGTGTGCGGAGGGCTTCGGTGCCACCGGCAATCGACAGCGTATGATTCTGCTGCGGAGCCGCATGCAGCATGGTCTGGAACCAGGTGTTCGGCAACGGGTATTTTTCCCGGTCGGTCGCGTTTACGTAGGCCTGAATCGACGATTCGGTGAAGCGGGCAGGGAGGGCGGCACCGGCGTTGGTATACGCCACAACCTGTAGACGCATGTAGTCTTCGAGACCCATCATCTGCGGGGCATTGATCGATTTCTGGATGGCGTAATAGCCGTTATAATCGACCTGTACCTTACCGCCTTTCGCGCGCTTGGTCGTTACGAGCACCACCCCGTTGGTGGCCCTTGACCCGTAAATGGCCGTTGAGGCAGCATCTTTCAGGATCGAAATGGTTTCGATGTCTTCGGGGTTGATGTCGGTGAGCCGTTGCTCAATCCCGTCAACGATAACAAGGGCGTCATTTTTGCCCAGGTCAAAGCTGCCGGTGCTGTTGCTGCTGCCGGCCGAACTGGTTCCGTTGATATTAAAGGTGGTAACGCCCCGTACACGGATGGCCGCATTTGACCGTCCCGGCGCGCCGCCCTGATCCAGTACGGTCACGCCCGGCATCTGCCCCTGCAAGGACTGCTGTACGTTGGAAACCGGCCGGCGGGCAATCTCATCGCTGCCGATCTGGGCAACGGAGTTGGTCAGCGCCTCCCGCTTCTGGGTACCATAGCCCACGACAACAACCTCTTCGAGCAGTTTATTATCAGAAACGAGCGTGACATCCAGCCGGCTGCGGCCGCCGATGCTTATTTCCTGTGTTGTAAAACCAATGCCCGAAAAAACCAGTACTGCATTGACCGGTACATCGAGCGTATACTTACCGTTTACGTCCGTGCTGGTGCCTTTGCTGGTGCCTTTGATCACCACATTGATGCCCGGCAGTGTCTCCCCGTTTTCGCTTTTAACCGTACCCGTAACCGGATTGGCGGCCAGTTCGGTTTTCAGGCTGACAGACCCTATACTGTTCAGCAGCTTTGCCGCATTATCGGCCGAAGGGGCTTCCTGTACCGGTAATGACTCCGGCACAAGTGTTTCCAGCGAGGCAACTTTCCGCCGGTTGCTGCCGGTCAGAATCAGGTACGAATTGCTGTTTACTTTTTTATAGCGCAGCCCGAGCGGCCGGAGCAGGTTGTCGAGGTTTTTTTCGAGCGTTGCCTTGCTGTCGAGTTTTTCGCCCGGAACGGAAACGCCGTCAACGGTGCGGAGTTCAAACAGAATTTCCGCACCATACCGGGCTTTCAGATCCTGTAGTACATCTTTCAGCTGGCGTCCCTGCGTATGCGGGGTAGTCAGCTGTTTGCGCTGAACGTTATTGGCCAGCACGACTGACTGCGACCAGCCCGGCCGGAAACCGACCAGCAGCGAGGTGGCCAGCAAGCATTTGGTTACGGCATTTGGTAAAGGATTTGTCATAAAAACAAACGATTAAAAAGTGATCGTTGAGAAACAGGGTTGAGTGATTGTACCAGTCAGGATGGCTTTGTGAACCACCGTTCCGGAGGCTGTATGCGAGCTTCCGGGTTACATAATATTGTTAATCAATAGGCAAAGATTAGTGCGTGATCAGGTTTTTGCAAGAGAAATTTAATATTTTGATAATCAATTAGTTAGTCAATAGTCTATCGGGAAATACGGTTATTCTCCGGATTTTTTGAAAACAAAAAGCCATCGTTGTGATACAGAACCGGTTAGAAAAGTCCCTGTTACTGATCGGAAATACGGACTTTGTTTCCCTGCCGGACAACCGTGATGTCGAGCAATTCGGAGATGGATTGCAGGAGCTGATCAACATTGTCGGCGCGGAAGGATCCCATCAGTACCCGTTCGGCCAGTGCCTGGTCGTTGATGGTTACCTGAAGCCCGTAGTTATCTTCGAGCAGCCAGGCAACCTCCTGCAGTGAGGTTTCGTCGAAAACAAAGCGCTTGTCTGTACCGGTCAGTTGCGGCAGCGGATGATCGGCGCGGCGCAGCTGCATGTGGTTCTGCCGGTCAAGCGTGGCCAGGTCGCCGGGTTTCATCGTCAGGTGGCGGGTGGCCTTGCCTTGCCGGTAGTCCAGTTGCACTTTGCCTTTGTGGAGCTGAACGCGGGCACCCCGTTTGCGGGCAAAAACGGAGAATTCGGTTCCCAGCACCACAACCGTAACGTTGTTGGCCGTTCTGACCGTAAACCGCTGGTCGTCGGGTGTATGGACGATGGAAAACGTAGCTTCGCCGGTCAGCTCAACGTCGCGGGTACTGGTGCCGAAGCCCCGGCGGGGTACCTGGAGCGAGGAATTAGGGCTCAGTATCACCTGACTGCCGTCAGGTAGCCGGATCGGGCGGGTCTCGCCATAGGCTGTCGAGTAGGTCTGGTACATGATCGGGTTGCGCAGCAGCCAGGCGCCCAATCCCAGCAGCAGCAGTACTGAGGCCGCTACCAGCCACTGCCGCGCGGGCCATTGCCGGATAACCGGTACAACATCCGTTTCAGGGCCGGCCGTATCGCTGTGCTGGTTACTGGCCATAAAACCGGTAAACTTCAGATAGGCCGGTTCCGTCTGCGCGAGGTATTGCGGGTGTGACATTTCCCATTCTTCTAGCCACTCATAATATTGTTCTTCATGGGCGGGTGTTTGCAGCCACTGGGCGATAAGCTGCCGTTGTAACGGGGATGTATTTCGTTCAAAGTGGCTGAAAATTAGCTCTTTGTTGATTTCTGATTCCATTTCGTTTCGACGTGTAAGTGTGCAGGATACGTTCAGAGGTGTACCGCTTAAAACGGCAGCAGGCGGGCGACAACCAGCAATAAGGTAAGCCAGTGTTCTTTCAGCCCTTTCCGGACAATGCCCAGGGCTTTTCCGATGTGTACTTCGACAGTTTTTATGGAGATGCCCAGTTCACTGGCGATGTCCTGGTATTTTTTGCCTTCAAAGCGGCTGAGCAGAAATACTTTCCGGCATTGGGGAGAGAGCGATTCGACAAGGTCTTCCAGCTTATGAAAGACTTCTTCAAACTGTAACAGCTGGTCGGGCCGCTGACCGAAGGCACTTTCGCGGGCGTCGGCATTGTCGATGGTATCGAGGTCCTGAAATTCGAGGCGGAGGTAATTATAGGCTTCGTTCCGGACGCTCCGGAAGAGGTAAAAGCGGTATGAGCTGGTTACGCTTTCATAGGCTCTGGTCTTCCAGAACTTACAAAAGACCTCACTCACAATATCTTCGGCTGTTTCTTTAGAATAAACAAAGCGGACTGCATGGCTGCACAATGCCTGATGATACCGCCGGAAAAGCAGCTCACACCCTTTTTGCGGGCTTTCCTGAAACGCTCTGCGGATAAACAGTTCCGTATCGTTAACCGGCGAAGGTTCCCGGGTATCCGGCAATATATTGTTTTCCAGCTGGATAGCAGGTAGTGAATCGGGTTGTCCTGAAGAATGGATCGGTCTGATAGCTTGCATATCCTGGGTTGAATACTACGTAAGTCCGGCAACGGGCTTCTATACTATCAGACAACTTTTTCAGAAAATCACCTTATATATTTTTTAAAAAATCTTAAATAAATTCAAAAGTATGCTGTATTGCCCTTCCCGAAAGCCGGAAACCGTCGGGAAGGGGAGGTGCTCAGCGGGTTTTAGCCCGTACATACTGCACAGGCCAGTCGTGATCAGCGCCAAGGGTCTGCGCCGCCTGCATCGGAAAATACGGGTTCCGTAAAAATTCGCGGGCGAGTAAAATCAGATCGGCCTGACCATCTGCCAGAATAGCCTCGGCCTGCTCAGGCGATGTAATCAGCCCGACGGCTCCGGTAGCGATACCGGCTTCCGCCCGGATGCGTGCGGCAAACGGAACCTGATAGCCCGGACCAACCGGTATCGGGGCCTGCGGTACATTGCCGCCCGTTGAGCAATCGACCACATCAACGCCTTTTTCTTTCAGCAGTCTGGCCAGTGCCACCGAATCATCAATGGTCCAGCCGCCTTCGGTCCAGTCGGTGGCGGAGATGCGGACAAATAGCGGCAGATTAGCCGGCCATACAGTGTTGACTTCATCGACAATCTCCAGCACAAACCGGACGCGGTTGTCGAAACTACCTCCATAGGCATCAGTCCGGTGGTTGCTCAGGGGAGAGAGAAATTCGTGAAGCAGATAGCCATGGGCAGCGTGGATTTCGGCCACCCGGAAACCGGCTTCGGCTGCGCGTTGGGCAGCGGCTTTAAAATCGGCACGAACCTTCGCCAGACCGGCTTCATCGAGTTCAGTGGGAGCAATTGTCCCGTCCTTAAACGGAACCGCACTTGGTGCTACCCGCTCCCAGCCGTCGGGTTGGTCAGCCGGAATCAGATTCTGTCCTTCCCATGGGATCTGGTGACTGGCTTTCCGGCCTGCATGGGCCAGCTGTATGCCGGCAACCCCACCCTGTCCGTCAATAAAGCGGGTGATTCGCCGGAGACCGTCCAGGTGTTCGTCTTTCCAGATACCGAGATCGCCGGGGGAGATCCGGCCTTCCGGCGAAACGGCTGTTGCCTCTGTAAAGATCAGTCCGGCGCCGCCAACTGCGCGGCTCCCCAGATGGACCAGATGCCAGTCACTGGCGAAGCCGTCTTCAGCCGAATACTGACACATGGGTGAGACAACGATCCGGTTTTTAAGCAACAGACTCTTAAGCGATAAAGATGAAAAAAGTAGTGACATGGAAGTAAAATATATACTATATTTGGTTTTTGTATTATATGATAATGAAACCGATTCAGACTGTTCGGAATCAATAAAACGCGTTAGTAAGGCACTTTTGGTGATGGATCGTTAATCATAAAAGCGACGTAGCGGCTAAATGATTCTGTAACAGTTGAAAAAGATAAATAAATATTAAACCACTAGACTTTGTATTTTGTTGTATGGTAGTATATATATCGAATTGGCGGTAAAAAAATGCTGATTCATATAAGAAATGTACCAAACAACAAATCAATGCGTCTCAACACTATTCGCTGAACAGGCGTACAGTGAAAGAGGCCATTAAATGAAACGTAATTATGAGAACGAGAACAAAGAGAAACCGTTTATTAAAGCCTGATGAAAATCGTGTAGAGTTAGTTACCATGTATCTTGCTGCGGCCCGCCGCCGGCTGTTGGCGAGCCAGTCGGGCGACCAGTCGTTACATGATATGATTTCGCAGGAAATGGAAAGTATCCGTCAGCAGATGCGTCCTAAAGCACCTGTACTGGCAACCGTTTTTTCAAACCCCAACTGATTTATTTTACATATGTACTACTCCGACAGACCGGTGTGTATGAAGCATAGCTCCTTCATACACACCGGTTTTCTGTTAGTAACTAAAAAACAAGCTGTTAATTATTCTTAAGTCGATACAATTGCAGAATGTGTAATGTACCTTTGTTGTGACACAACAAGATGAACGTCCACAATGAAGTTAATCTTTACCACCCTTATTGTATTAAGTACAATTTTCGCCTTTGCGCAATCATCAACAACTACCGGCCGTATTACAGGATCACTGATTGATTCACTGTCGACAAAACCTGTCCCTTTTGCTACTGTTGCCCTGCAAACGCCTGATGGTAAGCTTGTAACGGGCGTCACTACGGACGAAAAAGGCGGATTCACGATTGAAAAAGTCTCATTTGGCACGTATCAGCTAACCTTAACGTTTGTAGGGTATCGTTCAAGAAAACTGCCGGGTATTACCCTGACTGCTGATAAACCGGTTTATACGACAGGTACTGTGTTGCTGGTCGCCGATACGAAAAGTCTGAGTGAAGTTAATGTCGTAGGACAGAAGGCACTGGTTGAAGACAAGGGCGACCGGCTGGTGTATAACGCTGAAAAAGATGCCACGACAACGGGCGGTACGGCGGCCGACGTGCTCCGGAAAGTGCCGATGCTGACGGTAGACCTGGACGGCAACCTGAAAATGCGGGGCAGCGGCAACCTTAAGATCCTCGTCAACGGAAAGCCCTCGTCGATTATGGCGCGGAATCCGGCCGAAGCCATCAAGCAGATGCCGGCCAACATAATTAAGTCGGTGGAGGTAATTACGAGCCCGGGCGCAAAATACGATGCGGAAGGCGCGGCCGGTGTGATTAATATCATTACCAAAAAGGCACTGCAAGGTACGAACGGGACGGTTAATCTGACCGGTGGCAATATGAACCGATCGCTGGGCGGCAATATCAATGTCCGGGGTAAAAAACTAGGCTTAGCCATGTCGATGAACGCCTATCAGTACCGCAACATCGGCGATAACTTCAGCAGCCGTACGACCCTGGTCGATGGTAAACCAACCAATATTCTGGAACAGTCGTCGTCGCGGGACAACACCGGCACCGGCGGTTACGGCGAAATGAGCCTTGATTATGATCCCGATTCACTCAACCGGATCAGCCTGTCAGCCAATGCCTGGGGCGGTAATTTTCCGATGAACAGCAGCCTGTTCAGCCAGCTCCGGCTGATCGATGGTACCATTGTGCAGGATTTCAAACGGGATATCCGGTTCCGGAATCCGTACGGCAATACCGAATTCAACCTCGGCTGGACCCGCAATTATAAAAAGCCCGGCCGCGAATTTTCGGTCCTGTCGCAGTATAGCCGTATGCCCGACAATTACTATTATACCATCGTGCAAACGCCACGGCTGTCGGAAGTAGCATCGTATCTGGAGCGGAGCGCAAACAAAAGCAGTAACAACGAGTATACGTTTCAGACGGATTACATCCATCCGTTTACGTCGTACACAAAACGCGATACACTGAATTTAAAATGGGAAATAGGGGCCAAAGCCATCAGCCGGGACATCAGCAGTGCGTTTACCATTGATCAGGCTACAACCGGAAAGGAAGCAGATTACGTACTTGATCCCAACCGGTCAAACGAGTTTTCGTATACGCAGCGGGTTTTGTCGGGATATTCATCATTCCGGATGGATACAAAGAAAAAGTGGGGCCTGAGCGCGGGGCTGCGCTTTGAGCAGACCTATATCAACGGGGATTTTGTATCGACAAAAACGCAGTTTAAAAGTAATTACAATAACCTGATTCCGAGCCTGAACCTGTCGAAAACACTGAAGGAGAAACACACGATCAAGGCAAGTTATACCCAGCGGATTTCCCGTCCGCTGATCTGGTACCTGAATCCGTTTAAAAATTACAGCGATCCGAAAAACGTGCAGACCGGCAACCCGTACCTTAATCCGGAACTGACTCACGCAACCGAACTGGCCTACAGCACTTACGGCAAAGAAGGGTCGTCGTTCAATGCGGCCTTGTTCTGGCGGCAGACCAACAACTCAATCGAATGGCTGTCGACGGTCGATGCACAGGGCGTGGCGCTGACCACACCGCAGAATATCGGCCGGAGTGCAGGCTTTGGCGGTAACTTCAATGTCAGCCTTCAGCCAAATAAGAAGACGCAGGTCAGTCTCAATGCTGATCTGACGTATAACTCGTTGTATAGCCCTGCACTGAACCAGCGCAACCAGGCCTGGATCTGGGGAGCAAGTCCTAACTTTTCGTACAAGTTTCCGAAAGACCTGATGTTACAGGCGTCGGGTTATTACGGATCGGGCGGAGTATCCTTGCAGGGCCGTTATTCCGGATGGTATTATTACGCTGTTTCGGCCAAAAAGGAATTCTGGGATAAAAAAGCAACCCTGACGCTGAACCTCAACAACCCCTTTAACCGGACGGTGCGGACAAGCTCTGAACAATTTGCCCCGACGTTTGTGTCGCAGGGATACTCAAATTACGTAAACCGGTCTGTCCGCCTGACGTTCAGCTATAAGTTCGGCAGCATGAATGCCGGCGGCAACAGCAAGCAAAGCAAGAAAATCTCGAACGACGACAGTAAAGGAAGCCGGTAAGCCGGTGTTTATCAGTGAGGCGTCCTGCCCGGTCTGAACCAGACCGGGCAGGACGCTTTTTTGTATCCAATCCGTTCTCTGCGAACCGGCCTTCTAAGGAATATGGATTTATTCGCTGTCCTGTCAATAAATCAATGGTCTACTACTGAGGAGACATAGTAAAGTTTTGTAGATTGCATAGAATATCACCGTACAATTATTGATCCGCTGATTGTATCCACCGATCAGTCGCAAGGCATGAACACAAAGCAGACAGAATCAAATGACACTCCCTTTTTCCTGAAAGGAGCAGGTGAAATGGGAAAACTGATTGCCGGGAAGGACTGGAGCAGAACATCGTTAGGGCCTATACAGACCTGGGCTCCGTGCCTCAGGATGACACTGGGCATTATGCTCCATTCGCGTTTCCCGATGTTTTTGTTCTGGGGCCCCGAATTACTTTGCTTCTATAATGACGCCTACCGGCCAAGCCTGGGCACCAACGGCAAGCATCCGGAGGCGCTCGGTGCGCCCGGAAAAGCTGTCTGGCCGGAAACCTGGTCGTTTATCGGGCCGCTGATTAATACTGTACTAAGCGGTGGGGAGGCCAGCTGGCAGGAAGATCAGCTCATTCCCATTTACCGGAACGGCCGTATGGAGGACGTTTACTGGACATTCAGTTATAGTCCCGTGTTTGATGAATCCGGCCTGATTTCCGGGGTGCTGGTCACCTGCGTGGAAACAACCAGACACGTTCAGTTTCTGAATGAACAGCAAAAGTTTCTGGCCCTGTTCGAAAACAGCCACGATTCGATGGCCATATCAACGGCTAACCACCGGATGATCCGGGTCAATAAAGCGGGCAGGGAGTTATTAGGAATCCCTGCTGATCAGGATGTGACTACGCTCGTAGGCCGTGATTTTTACCCGGAAGAAGAACTGGACAACATCATTGCAAAGGTCATTCCTGTGCTGGATAAGCAGGGCCGCTGGTCCGGTGAAATACCTTTCCGGCATTTTGTGACGGGCGAGTCAATTCCCTGCCACGTTGATTTTGTCAACATTTACGACCCAGAATCCGGCAATCTGATCAGCCGGGCTACCGTGCTGCGTGATCTGCGGCCGGAGCTGGAAATCCGCCAGCGCCTGAGCCGTAAAAATGAAAAACTACAGCGTCTCATTCAGGAGTTTACGTTCGTAACGGATTTTATGCCGCAGCTGGTCTGGTCGACTGAGCCTGACGGGTATCACGATTTTTACAACCAGCGCTGGTACGATTATACAGGGCTGACTTACGACGAGTCAAAGGCGGAAGGCTGGAACCGGGTGCTGCATCCCGATGATGTGGCTCCGACAACGAAACGCTGGCAACACGCACTGGCAACCGGTGAGCCGTACGAAGCAGAATACCGTTTCCGCCGGCATGACGGTGAGTACCGCTGGTTTTTGGCCCGTGCCCTGCCGATGCGGGATGAATCGGGCGGGATCATCAAGTGGTTCGGCACCTGTACCGATATTGACGACCGCCGGAAGGTAGCGAACAAACTCGAATTTCTGGTGCAGTCGCGGACACAGGAGCTGAGTCAGGCAAACCAGTCACTGATGCGGAAGAACCATGAGTTAGAGCAGTTTGCCTACATCGCCAGCCATGATTTGCAGGAGCCGCTCCGGAAAATTCAGAGCTTTGCCGATCTGTTGAAAACAGACAGTGAGAACGGGGCACTTACACCGGTTTATCTGGAAAAAATCGTTTCATCGGCGCAGCGGATGTCGTCCCTGATCAAGGCTGTTCTGAATTACTCACGGCTGTCGAACGGTACGGAAGAGATCAGCAAAACGGATCTGAATCTGGTTGCCGGACACGTATTGGCCGATTATGAAGTAATGATCGGGGAAAAAGGAGCGGTTCTGACGGTTGACCCCCTGCCCGTTATACTGGCGGATGAGCTACAGATGACGCAGCTGTTTTCAAACCTGATTGGTAATGCGCTGAAATTCTGCGGACAGGCACCAATGATCAGTATCAAAGCAACGCCGCTGCATCCGGATAAGACCGCTGGTATAGCCGGACTTGATCCGGGGGTGCGGTATATCCATATCCGTGTTACAGATAACGGGATCGGGTTCGATCAGAAATATGCCGAACGGGTATTTTCCATCTTTCAGCGCCTGGGCGCAGGGCGTATGTATGAAGGGACCGGTATCGGGCTGGCGTTGTGCAAAAAAATTGTAGAAAATCATAAGGGCCATATCTGGGCAGAAAGCACGCCGGACATCGGCTCTACATTCCATGTCTGCCTGCCGGTTACCTGATCATGAATCTGTATATATTTTTGGTATGAATGGTGATTAGCCAATTATCATTTGGCTATATTGCATAAAATCGGCGCAAAATTTGTACTGGGGCGGCTTATATGCCATATTTAAGTTGGAATGCAAATCCTTCTTAACCAACTCAATATGGCTTTCCCTTTACTTCGTCAACCGCTGGCACTGCTGGCAGGTATACTGGTGGCGTCCGGGGCTGTAATGGCTCAGCAGGCAGACGACACCTATAACCAGAAAATACGGGAGTATACGACTGATCCCCGTTTCCTGCCTCCGACGGTCCTGAACCTGACCGACCATCCGACGATCCCGTCGCCCCGCAAGCACTTCGGGCAGATTATCGGGACGCCGGGCATCCTGCACCACACAACGGATATTTATGCCTATTACCGGAAACTGGCGCAAACATCCCCGCAGGTGGCCATGGAGCAGATCGGAACTTCAGAAGAGGGCCGGCCGATTCAGCTGGTCGCCATTGGCAGCGAGGAGGCCATGAAACGGCTGGACCATTATAAAAAACAGGTAGCGCTGCTGGCCGATCCGCGTAAGGTACAGCCGCAGGAGCTGGAGAAGATACTGGGCGATACCAAACTGGTCTATTACCTCAACGGTGGCCTGCACTCGCCCGAAATGGGGTCGCCGGAGATGCTGATGGAACTGGCTTACCGGCTCATTACCGACCAGTCGGAAGAGATAAAAACGATTCGTAATAACATCATTGTGCTGATTAATCCGGTGTCGGAGCCCGACGGCTGGGACAAACAGGTCGACTGGTACAACCGCTACACTAAAAACCGGCCGAAATACGATGACGGCTTCCCGAAATCACCGCCGTACTGGGGCAAATACACCTACCACGACAATAACCGCGACGGCATCCAGATTTCGCAGGCACTGACCAAAGCCATTTATAAACTGTACTTCGACTGGCACCCGACGGCCATGCTCGACCTGCACGAATCGGTGCCGCTCCTGTACATTTCGACCGGTACGGGCCCTTACAATGAAACCATTGACCCGATTGCGATTGGCGAATGGCAGATTATGGCCCATCATGACATTACGACCCTTGCCGCGCAGGGCGTGCCGGGTGTGTTTACGTGGGCGTTCTACGATGGCTGGTACCCCGGCTATGCGCTCTGGATTGCCAACAACCATAACTCCATTGGTCGTTTTTATGAGACTTTCGGGAATGCCGGTGCCAGTACCTATCTGCGCGATTTGTCGGAACAGAAATACGCCGGCGATCCTGCCACAACCCGCGAATGGTACCGCCCGGCCCCGCCGACCGAAAAAGTATACTGGTCATACCGCAACAACATCAATTACATGCAGGCGGGCGTGCTGGCATCGCTGTCCTATGCCGCCAACAATTCACGGCTGCTGCTGAAAAACTTCTACCAGAAAGGGCTGAACAGCATCCGCAAAGGAACGGAAGAGTCGCCGCGGGCCTATGTGATTCCGGCAGGTCAGCGCGATCCGTCGATGGCGGCATACCTGGTGAATCAGCTGCGGGCGCAGGGCATTGAGGTCCACAAAGCTGAATCCGGCAAAAAACAGGGCGATTATGTGGTGTTGCTTAATCAGCCCTACCGCAACCTGGCCGTTTCGCTGCTGTCGAAGCAGAATTATCCGAAAGAAGCCAAATTTCCGCCGTACGATGACATTGCCTGGACGATGGGCTACTTGTACGGGGTCGATGTAAAAGCCGAGGATAGTGTGCGCTATACCCCGGCCGACCTGAAACCGGTTCAGGCGGATGTACGCTATGCCGGCCAGGTGTCGGGTTCGGGAACAAACTATGTCCTGCCCTATAAAGCCCAGAACAATGTGCTGCCGGCCATGTACTGGCTGAAGGGCCAAAGCAAAACGGCCAAAGCGGTTGTGCTCGACGAAAAAACAACGCTCGAAGGCGTGAAGGATACCTTACTCGCCGGAGCCGTTGTGTTTAAGGGCTTAACCGCCAATCAGGCCCGTAAATTATCGGATCAGTTCGGACTGGATGTGCAGGCGACAATGGCCAGCCCGACCGTGAAACAGCATGACGTGACCCTGCCGCGGGTAGCCATTTACCATAGCTGGTACAACACTCAGGACGAAGGCTGGGCGCGGTTTACCTTTGAGCAGCGGGGCATTCCCTATACCTCCATTCATAAAGACCACCTGAAAACCGGTGAGCTGCGGAAGAAATTTGATGTGATCCTGATACCGCGAATGCGCGGCTCGGTGACGGATTTTATCCATGAGCTGGACACGAAATTCGGGCCGATGCCGTATACCAAAACCGGTGATTATCCGGCCCACGGCTTTCCGGATGCTACGGCTGATATGACCGGCGGTCCCGGCTTTGAGGGTATTAACAACCTGAAACAGTTTGTCGAAGCAGGCGGGGTGCTGGTGTCGCTTGACAATTCATCGGCGATGGTGGCGGGTGCCGGTATTGCCCGCGACCTGAAGCCTTACGAGGCAGCCGGTCTGTTCCACCCCGGGTCGGTGATTCAGGTGAAGGCGAGGAAGCCGGATAGCCCGGTGCTGTATGGTTTTCCGGAGACGTTCCCGATCTTTAAAGGCATTGCCCCGCTCTTACAGACTGATAAGAACAACCGCGATCTGATGCTGTTGCAATATGGTACTAAACCGCTGAAAGACGAGGAAGAATACAAAGGCCCGATTATGGGGATGCCGGACCGCAAGCCGGTGACCGAGCCGGAGAAAAAGGCGGCGGGTAAAGAACTACCGTATGTGCTGTCGGGCATGGTGCGTAACGAGCAGACAATCATCGGCCACGGGACTATTTTCAACGTACCGGTAGGAGCCGGCCGGGTCATTGCCTTTACCTTTGACCCGCTGCACCGGTACCTGAACCACCACGACGCACCGCTGGTATGGAATACACTGATTAACTGGGATCATCTGGGAGCACCTTCAGGGATGACGGCCAATACCGCAACCAAAAGCAGTGCAACCGGTGGAAACTAAAACCGCGTATGAAAAAGAATAAGTTGCTGCCGGTGCTGCTGATGGCGGTGCTGGCTGCGTGTAAGGTATCGCCTCCCCAATCGGCCCTGCTGAAGGTATATCAGCCGAAAACAACCCAGGCCGTGATGTCGGAACAGGGTGTGGTATCGGCCGCCCATCCGCTGGCGGTGCAGGCCGGAGCCATCATGCTCGGGAAAGGCGGAAATGCCGTCGATGCGGCGGTGGCAACCGGTTTTGCGCTGGCGGTTGTGGAGCCGTCGATGAGCGGCCTGGGTGGCCGTTTGCAGGCCATTGTACGGCTGCCGAACGGTGACATTCGCGGCGTAGATGCCACCACGCAGGCACCTGCATCCTACAATGCGGCCACGGCCCCGAAAGGTGCCGACGGCTACGCCACCATCGGGTTGCCGGGCGTTGTGGCCGGTCTGACGAAACTGCTGCAACAGTACGGTACCCTGCCGTTGTCGGTGGTTATGGAACCGGCCATCCGGTATGCGGAAGAAGGGTTTGCCGTTTTGCCGGGGGAAGCGGCGCGGCAGGCATCGGTGAAAAAGATGCTGATAAAGTATGCCGGTACGCGGCAGTATTTTCTGAAACAGGACAGCCTTCCGTATAAGGCCGGTGAACGGTTGGTACAGAAAGACCTGGCCAATACGTTGAAAGCCATTGCGAAAGATGGCCGCGATGCGTTCTACAAAGGACGGATCGGACAGCAGATTGCCGCCGACATACAGGCAAACGGCGGCGTTTTTACGGCGCAGGATCTGGCTGGCTACGAGGCCCTGGATGCGCAGCTGCTGTCGACCACCTATCGGGGATACGACGTCCATGCTCTGTCGATGCCGTGCTACGGAGCCATTACGCTGGAGATGCTGAACCTGATGGAAACCAAACCATTGAACCGGTACTCCGACGCTGACTGGGCGGGCAGTATGTATCAGGCGATGAGACTCGCCTACCGCGACCGGCCGAAGCAGAAAAAAGACTCTATTGCCATTCTGGTGTCGAAGGAGTATGCTCGGATGCTGGCCGGTCAGATGCAGATTACCGGTCAGGCGGCGCGTTCGCAGGCGCGGGTAACGACCGGCGATACGGTTTCGGTAGGGCATACCACCCACCTGTCAACGGCCGACAAAACCGGCATGATGGTGGCGCTGACCCAGTCGCTCGGGCCGTTGATGGGGTCGGGAGTCGCTACGCAGGGCCTTGGTTTTATGTACGCCCAGACCCTTGGCGGTGGCTACCTGGCCAGCATGAAAGGGGGCGAGCGGGCTTCGTCGCACATCTCGCCGGTCCTGCTGACCAAAGGCGGCAAACCATTTATGGCCCTCGGCGCGGCGGGTGGCGATCTGATTCCGACGGCGGTGGTGTCGGTCATCAGCCGGGTCATCGACCGGAAATTACCGCTGGCAACGGCGGTGGCCGCACCGCGTGTACATCCGGCCGAGAAGGAAACTATGCTGATGGAAACCCGTACCGGCCTGGGCTGGGAGGCGGAGGTGGTGGAAGCTGAAAAGGCCCGTGGCTTCACCGTGCGTGATGTGCCGCAGCCGGGCCGGTTCGGGCGGGTGCATGCCGTTCAGTTCGATACCCGCAAAAAGCGCATCCTCGGTGCTGCCGATCCCGACTGGGAAGGCGAGGCCCGCGCCCCGCAGAAGCCGTAATCCATAAAGCAGTTAGTAGTGGCACGACTGGGCGGAAGTCTGGTCGTGCCACTACTAACTGCGTCACCCGCTCTTTCATTCTCTCACTCTTTGTATTTATTGCAAGATTAATCTGTGTTAAATCATGCAACCGATTGCATAAACCTGTGTATATTGCTGACGTATTTAACCTCTTCTATACTAACTATGGTTTTTCGTTTAAACGTAGTACGGCCGGTGAAAGCGCTGGCGCTGACGGGGGCGTTGCTGGGTATCGCTCTTGGAAGCGAGGCGCAAACCGTAAAAGGCACGAAACCGATTTCAAAGCCTTTGGTAAGTCATATTTTCACAGCCGATCCGTCGGCGCACGTCTTCAACGGTAAGATTTATATCTATCCGTCGCATGACTACGAAGCGGGCGTAAAGGAGGATGATCTGGGTAGCCACTTTGCCATGAAGGATTACCATATCCTGTCAATGGATGCGATTAACGGTAAAGTCACCGACCATGGGGTTGCGCTTGACCTGAAAGACATTCCGTGGGCAGGGCGGCAACTCTGGGCGCCGGATGCGGCTTATAAAAACGGGACGTATTACCTGTATTTTCCTGTAAAGGATAAACAGGATGTGTTCCGGATCGGGGTGGCAACCAGCAAATCGCCGTCCGGACCGTTTAAGCCGCAGGCTCAGCCGATGAAAAACAGCCTCAGTATTGATCCGGCTGTTTTCACAGATGCCGATGGGAAAACCTACATGTACATCGGTGGTATCTGGGGCGGACAACTGCAACGCTGGAAAACCGGCAAATACGATCCGAACGGTAAGGAGGTTGCTCCTGATCAGCCGGCTTTGGGCCCTAAAATAGCCCGCCTGACCGACAACATGCTGGAGTTTGCCGAACCGCTCAAAGAAATTAAGATTCTGGATAAAGCCGGTAAACCGCTGCTGAACAAAGACAATAACCGCCGCTTTTTCGAGGGAGGCTGGATGCACAAATACAAAGGCAAATATTACTTCTCGTATTCAACCGGCGACACCCATTACCTGGCCTATGCCACCGGCGATTCGCCGTACGGACCGTTTACGTATCAGGGCGTTATCATGAACCCGGTAAAAGGCTGGACGACGCACCACTCGATTGTTGAATTTAAAGGCAAATGGTATATTTTCTACCATGACGTAGAATTGTCCGGTAAAACGCACCTGCGTAACGTTAAGGTGACCGAACTCAAACGCAACGCCGACGGATCGATTCAGACAATTGAGCCGTATGTGAATTAAGGTGTTTAGCGTGCGGTTAGTGGTGGCACGACTACAAGTCGTGCCACCACTTTTTTTATGCACCGCCACCACCACTTTTTTATTGTACTTTTACAGGATGGAACCAAGCCATCAACACTATACGGACATACTCGCTAATCTGGGGATTGAGCAGTTGAACCCTATGCAGGAAGCTGCCTTTGACGCGATCAGCGGTCCGCAGGACACCTTTCTGATTTCTCCTACGGGCTCAGGCAAAACCCTGGCCTTTTTATTGCCGCTTCTTAACCTGCTGCAACCCGGTCAAACCAGCGTTCAGTGCCTGGTGCTGGTACCTTCGCGCGAACTGGCGCTTCAGATCGAGCAGGTGTGGCGCAAAATGAGCACCGGCTTTAAGATCAATGTTTGTTATGGCGGCCACCCGATTCAGACCGAAATTCAGAACCTGAGCGAGCCGCCGGCCCTGCTGATCGGTACGCCCGGGCGGATCGCCGACCATCTCGACCGGCGATCCGTCGACCTCTCGGCAGTGCATACGCTGGTACTCGACGAGTTCGACAAATCGCTGGAGCTGGGCTTTCACGATCAGATGACCTTTATTCTGGACCACCTGCCTGCTCAGCGGAAACAGGTGCTGGTGTCCGCAACGGCCGGTGTCAAGATCCCCGGCTTCGTAGAACTGAACAACCCGAAACGCCTGAAATTTACGGCCGAAGAACTCGCCCCCGCACTGACCCTGAAACAGATTACCGTCGCCAGTGATGAGCGGATGCCGGTACTGGTCCGGCTCTTGTGCACGTTTGGCACCGACATGTCAATTATCTTCTGCAACCTGCGGGATACGACAGAGCAGGTCAGCAACTACCTCAATGACGAAGGGTTGAGTGCTACATTTTATCACGGCGGTATGGAGCAGGAAGACCGCGAACGGGCGCTGATCCGGTTCCGGAATGGCAGTGTCAGGGTACTGGTTACGACTGATCTGGCGGCCCGTGGCCTGGACATTCCCGAAATGAAGCACGTAGTACATGTTGATTTACCGCTGCATAAGCATGAATTTGTGCACAGGAATGGCCGTACCGCCCGTATGCAGGCTACCGGAACAGCCTACGTGCTGCTGCCCGAAGCTGCTGAACGACCGCTTTACCTGACCGACGATATCGAGGAAGCCGTATTGCCCGAACACATAGCCTTGCCGCCCGCTCCCGAATTTACGACGGTTTATATCAGCGGGGGGCGGAAAAACAAGCTCAGCAAAATCGACATTGTCGGGTTTTTCTCGCAGAAAGGGGGGCTCGAAAAGGCAGACCTTGGCCTGATCGACGTGAAGGACTTTATGACGTTTGCCGCCGTTCGCAAAAGCAAGGTTCCCGACCTGCTGCACCGCGTCCGGGATGAGAAGATGAAAGGTAAAAAATACAAGATCGCCGTGGCGCGATAAGCCCGTAATGAAAAAGGCCGGTTCTCAGAACCGGCCTTTTTCATTGTATAGGAAGGGAGGTTTATCCCTGATAAGCACCCAGGTGCTTATTGAAGATCGCTTCGAATTTCTGCGCGGCAGCCGTTTGTTTCGCCGACTTACACGCATCCACAATTACCTGCAGGCTGTACAGATCCGAGTTGGTATCCCCGAATGTGCGGCCCGACTGCTGCGAATAGGTCAGGTTCTGGTCGGCCCGGCGGGCGATGGTTTCGGCAATTTCCAGCGCTTTCTTCGTATTGCCGGCTTCGAAGTAGAACCGTACGTAGTTTGAGCAAACCTGATCATACGGAATCGTATTGTCCGGAATCACGCTCAGCGAGTAATCCAGTACCTGCTGCGCACGGGCCTTGTTGCCATCGCGGAGCAGCTGATCGGCGAGGCGGAAGAACGCAATCCGTGCTGATAAAACCGGCGAGCCTTTGTATGTCTCGTCGTAGTATACCTTCGGATTGTTCATCTCACGCCAGAACATTTTGGTGGTCATGTTCTTGTCCATCAGGCTGGTATTGACGTATCCGTCCTGTGCACCGTCCATTTTGACCGGCATCAGGCGGTAAGCATAGCCTTCCAGCTGCATGTTTTCCTTCAGATTCAGGTAATTCGACGACGCCAGCGTGCTTGAGAAATAAATCGGGCGCTGCCAGTTGTTGGTCGCAATGATATCCAGCATGATCAGGTCAGGCTTGTAGAGGTCGCTCTTACCGATCGTCCACTGCAATGTGTCCTGTACCATTGGCTGCAGATCAGCCGGTACAAAGTTTGCTTTCGCCACGGCGGCCTTATCAATGGGCAGGAACAGCACCGACGACGGCAGAATGCTGGTCATATCACCGGTTGTCAGCGGCACCTGCACGGCCGGGTTGTTCGACTTAATCAGGTTGATATACTGCTTCAGGTCAATGCCGTTTTTCACCGCTGCCACCTCATAGAACGGCAGAATGTCGTTTTTGCCCTTGTTGAAGTTATCAAACTCTAGTGAGATCGGCAGGGCGTCCGACTCGTAGGTACGCCGTTTCATCTGCTCGATGTACCACTCCGTACCCAACAGACTCAGGTTACAAACCCGGACATCGGTCCGGAAGCCTTCTACTTCCTGAGCATACCATAACGGGAACGTATCGTTATCGCCGCCGGTAAACAGGATCGCGTTCGGCGCACAGCTGTTGAGCAGGTTTTTCGCAAAGTCAACGGAGTGGAAGCGGTCCGAGCGGTCGTGGTTATCCCAGCTCTTGGCGCCCATCATGACCGGTACCAGCAGTGCCAGACCCGCTACCAGCCCGCTGCGCATGGTGTCGGCCTTCATGTATTCGCGCAACCCTTCGGCCAGCGCCATGACACCCAGACCGAGCCAGATGGCAAAGAAATAAAACGAACCAACGTAGATATAATCCCGTTCGCGCGGCTCAGACGGCGGCGAGTTCAGGAAGATCTGAAGCGCAATACCGGTAAAGAAGAAGAGCAGCAGCACCACCAGAAAATCTTTCCGGTTGCGGAAATACTGGAACAGCAATCCGAACAGGCCGAGAATAAACGGCAGCATGTAGAAGTTGTCGCGGGCCTTGTTGGCCTGCAGTAACTCCGGCAGGTTGCTGCCCGATGACCACGGCAGCAGGTAACCCGCCCCTTCCTGATCACTCTCACGGCCGGCAAAGTTCCACATCAGGTACCGCCAGTACATATGGCCCAGCTGGTAATTAAAGAAGAATTCCAGGTTATCACCCATGGTTGGTTTCTGGCCTTCCGGAATGTTCAGCATTTGCCGGTACAGTTGCGGGTGATTCATCTGGTTACTGTATACCCGCGGGAACAGCATTTCGTCCCCTGCTTCATATACGTATTCCGGCTGGTGATCAAATACAACGTACTTCTTACCGTCTTTTTTGTACATTGCCGCACCTTGTTTCTGGTCAACAGGGCGGGACGTGAAGACCGGACCGTACAACAGCGAACGGCTGCCATATTGCTCACGCTTCAGGTACGAGATAAAGTTCAGCGCATCGCTCGGGTTGTTTTCGTTGATTGGCGGGTTGTAGCCCGAACGCACCATGACCTGCATATACGACATGTAGCCAATCAGTACGAACGCCAGCGACAGCAGGGCGGTGTTGAGCACTACCCGTTTCTGACGGGCCGACCAGATGATGGCATACGTCAGGGCGGCAATAAAGATGACAAAGAAGGCAGTCATACCCGAGGCAAACGGCAGCCCCAGCGTATTGACGAAAAAGCGCTCCAGCACGAATGCCGCACTTGGCAAACCCGGAATGATTCCTGAGTTGATAATGCCCAGAATGACCATACCCGCCCCAAAGGCAATAATGCCGCCTTTCAGGTTTGGCTTAGCCGTTTTCTTAAAGTAATAGATCAGTGCCAGCGCCGGCAGAGTAACGAGGTTCAGCAAGTGAACACCGATTGAGAGGCCGGTCAGATAGGCGATGAGCAGAATCCAGCGGTTGGCAGCCGCTTCGTCTTCGATCCGCTCCCAGCGGAAGGCAGCCCATACCACAATGGCCGTAAAGAACGACGACATACCGTATACCTCGGCCTCAACGGCAGAGAACCAGAATGTATCTGAGAACGTATAAGCCAGCGCTCCGACAGCAGCCGAGCCCAGAATGACCAGCGTATCACCGAATGTATAGTCGCTCTCCGGTTTATTGATGAGTTTTTGCGCCATCATCGAAATGGTCCAGCACAGGAACAGAATTGAGAACGCACTGGATAGTACCGACACCATGTTTACCCAATAGGCGACGGTGGTTAAGTCGCCGAGGGCAAAGAGAGAAAACAGACGGCCTGTCAGCAGGAAGAATGGAGCACCAGGCGGGTGAGGAACCTGTAGTTTAAATGAACACGCAATGAATTCGCCACAGTCCCAGAAGCTGGCCGTACGTTCGACTGTCATGGCATAGGTGAACAGCGCGACAACAAACGTAGCCCAACCGGTGATGGTGTTAAGGCGTCGGAAAGATTGCATAGAGATATCGGTTAACTGACTTTTGTGGAGCAAGTCTGTGAAAACAGTGGCAGATTTGACCCCAATCCAACAATGAATCGCCAAAAATAGCAAAATAAAACCCTATGGGCGGGTATGGGTTGTTAAAAGTTCTTAACGCCGGGCGCGATTCCCGAAAAATAACCCGGGTGCTTTCCTGCCTGACTGATGCCGGTCATTCCATGTCAATTACTGCGCAGACCGGGGTTATGGCTGACCCGTAAAAACTGCTTTCAGCGGAGATGAACAGATCACGTTTCTGAACTAAACGGGGAATAGTATACCCGTATGTCTCACCAACCGGTTGTCTGCCCGTTAGCATAAGGGTTTCAACAGCCTGTCTATCGTATCCAATTGGCTCTTTATTGGTATTATTTTAGTGATAATACGTATAATATTAACAATAATTTGGGTACTGATAAAATAGTGCATGGTTATTGATATGTTATAAGCATTGATGCAGCGATGTATCGAAAAAATATAAACGTTATAGTTAGAAAAGCTGTCCCATCTTGCGGATAGCTTTTTTTTATTATCAGTAGATACCGGATGGTTTACGCTTTTGTGTAGAAAGAGGAAAAAATACGTAAATGGCAGAGGGGATTCTACATTTTTTCCGATTATCCATATAACTTGCCGGTGCATACCAAAAGGGTAGTTACTCCCCCCTCCAAATACTGATAATTCACGACGTTATAATCTGGAAAAGCAATGCGCCTGGAAAGTCCGGACAATGATGCCTGGTTGTGGCAGCGGTTTAAGGAAGGCGATTCGGAAGCGCTGGGTCAGCTGATGACCGATCATTACACCGCCCTGATCCGCTACGGCACGAGGTTTACCCGCGATACTGATTTTGTGCGCGACTGCATGCAGGACATTTTTGTCGAGCTGTGGAATCGCCGCGAAACAGTTAGTCTACTGACCAGTGAGCGCGTCCGCCCATACCTGATGACGATGTTGCGCCGGCTGCTGCACCAGCAGTTCCTTGAGCGGCAACGCTATGCGTTTGAACCCGTATCTGAACAGGAAAATGGTCTGGTGTTCGATGTGACGTTTTCGCCGGAAGACATGCTGATCGAAACCGAACAGTCGCAGCACACCGCTGACCGCATCCGGCAACTGCTCAATCAATTGCCCCGCCGTTCCAAAGAAGCCATTTATCTCCGTTTTTACGACAACCTCGACCGCGCCGCCATTGCGCAGGTGATGGGCATTTCCGAGCAGTCCGTGTCTAACCTGTTCCAGGAAACATTCCGCTTGTTACGCCGCCATGTACAGTCAAAACAACTGTGGCTCTTTCTGCTGGCACACCTAATGCTCTGATTTTTAGTGATCAGAGAAAAAGTTAAAAAAAACACAAAAAAATTACAGTATCTCCCTTCTTCTTTTCCCTATCAGCAGATGAACCCGTTTCATTATGCCTGATTACGCTGCCTATACCATCGAGGACTTCGTGTTTGACCCGGAATTTCAACGCTGGGTAAAACAACCCAATGCGAGTAATGAAGACTTCTGGCAGCAGTGGCAGGAGGCGCATCCTGATCGTATGGCCGACATCCAGCAGGCCCGGCAACTGGTGCTGAGCATGGAGGTAGGCGAGGTGGCCGTCAGTCCGGAGCAGATTAAACACGATGTGCAGAAAATGCTGCACCGGATCCGCTATCAGCAGCCGGTACGCCCTGCATTTACGACTGTAACACGGTCATCGCCGGCATGGGGCCGGTGGGCAGCGGCCGCCGCCGTCGTGCTGGCCATCGGGCTGGGATGGGTTTATTACCGTCAGGTTGCTACACCGGTTCAGCAGCAATATGCCGTTACCGATTCGGTAGTAGCTGACGAAAAAGATGGTATGGTAACAGAGCGGAACGCCACGAAAGCGTTGAAAATCTGCACGTTGCCGGATGGCAGTACCGTTGAGCTGTCGCCCGCTTCAGCAATCAGTTACCCCAGACAGTTTGATACCGATAAACGGCAGGTCACCTTAACGGGTGAAGCCTTCTTCAATGTGATGAGAAATCCGGCAAAACCATTTCTGGTATTTGCTGACGATGTCGTAACCAAAGTATTAGGAACCAGTTTCCGGGTGAAAGCCTACCCCGATCAGAAGGATATCGTGGTTGCGGTGCGTACCGGAAAGGTAGCTGTCTACGCCCGGCAGGCAGCCACAGATCTTACCGGTAAGGCTGTTGACCGGCGGGTAATATCGCTGACGCCCAACCAGCAGGCTGAATTTTCGCGGATCCGGGCCGAGTTCCGGAAGACGCTCGTTGCCCGCCCGATTGTGATCGATAAAGAAATACGGCCTGCCGAATTCGAGTTCGACGAAACACCGGTTGTTGAGGTATTCCGGCGTATCGAAAAAGCCTATGGCATCGAAATTATCTACGATTCGGATGTACTGCGTGATTGTGCGCTGTCTGCCTCGCTGAGTCAGGAAACGCTGGACGATAAGTTACGGATTGTGTGTCGTGGTATTGAAGCCACCTCCGAGATCATTGACGGTAAGATTGTGATTCGCTCAAACGGTTGCCGGTAATCAAAAAATACTGTTCATATCCCTTGTTTAATAAACCCTGCTCTGTAATCTAATCTATCATCTGTATGACACATCTCTTTGACCCGTGAAATTCCTCCCTGAAAAAATGTAGCCGATAGTGCGGCCAGGCACTACCGGCTACTATGTCCCCAAACCCCTGCGAGAGCATCCGTCAAGGACGGATGAAGGGGACCCTTTTGTTTTATTTTCCATAAAACCGCTTAAATCTAATGAAAAACTCTTTACTAATCAGGATAGTGAAACTTACCGCATATCAGATTTTTCTGGCTGTAGTATTCACTGCGGCCGCAAATGCCACTGATGCTTCGGCGCAGGAAGTGCTTGATAGAAGGGTAAACCTTACTATTCAGCAAGCTACGCTGAAGCGTGCACTTGCCCAGCTGAGTCAGGCTGCTGATGTGAAATTTGTCTTTAATTCGAAGGTGCTCCGCGCCGGCGAACAAATTACATTTTCGGCCAGCAATGAGCGTTTAAAGGATGTGTTAACCCGTTTGTTAACACCCAGACATATTCAGTTTGAAGCTACGGGCCGGCAGATCATCTTTTTTCGCGATGAAGCCCAGGCCGGTACCGCCGAAGCCGACGAAATTGCTGAAGAAGCCGTTATCGCGGACATCGTAGTTGCGGGCCGTGTGCAGGACGAAAAAGGAGCCGGACTGCCTGGTGTGAGTGTCGTTATCAAAGGTACCATCAAAGGAACAACGACTGACGCCGACGGCAAGTACCGCCTCGAAGTACCGACAACAGCCGGTACAACACTGGTCTACAGCTTTGTCGGCTATAAGAAAAAAGAAGTGGTGGTGGGTGCTCAGAAGTCACTCGATGTAGTGCTGGCTCCCGACGATCAGACGCTGAATGAGGTGGTCGTTGTGGGTTTCGGTACGCAGCGCAAGGCTACTGTAACCGGCTCACTGGCAACCATTACAACAGAAGACCTGAAACAAAGCCCGACGGCCAACCTGACCAATGCCCTTGCCGGCCGTTTGCCGGGTCTGATGGCCAATCAGTTCAGCGGTGGTGAGCCGGGTGTTGATCGCAGTAACATCCTGATCCGCGGGATGGGTACCTACGGCAACACGGCGCCGATTGTGATCATCGACGGTCTGGAACGGAGCATGGACTACCTGGCACCTTCCGAAATCGAAACGTTTTCGATCCTGAAAGATGCCTCATCAACAGCTCCTTACGGGGTACGTGGCGCCAACGGTGTTATTCTGATTACCACCAAACGCGGTAAAGTCCAGGATAAGGCATCGGTAAACTTCAAGGCATCGACGGGTATCAACCAGCCGGTTAAGTTCCCGACGTATCTGGGGTCGGCCGACTATGCGATGCTGTATAACGAATCGATCATCAACAACAACCCGGGTGTAAATCCGTCGACACTGAACCTCTTTACCGATAAGGCCATTGCCGACTTCCGTAACGCGAAAGGCGACAACTCCGACGGACTGGGCTACAACTGGAATTATTTCGACTATGCGTTTAAGCCGGGTGTGCAGCAGGACTACAGCCTCAATATCTCGGGTGGTTCGGCGAAAGCGCGGTATTTCGTGCTGGCCAACTATTTCCAGCAGGACGGTAACTACAAACACACCGACCTGACGGCCTACAACACACAGGCGGTATTTAAGCGCTACAACTTCCGGTCGAACATCGACATCGATATCACGAAAGACTTCTATGCCCGTCTGGACATCGGCGCCCGGATTACCGACCGGAACGCGCCGGGTACAACTGCCGCCCGGATCGTTGAGATGGCGAACACGCAGCCTTCTTACCTGCCGATCGTGCTGGAACCAAACGATAACCCGGGCAACAGAAAAACAATAGCCAATAACCCGCTGGGGATGCTGTACGGGGATCAGATTTACCGCCTCAACATTCTGGGTGAGCTGAGCCGTACCGGCTTTTTGAACGAGAAAAATACGTACCTCAACGGGTCATTTGTACTGGGACACCAGCTGGATTTCATCACGCGCGGCCTGAAAATCGAAGGGCTGTTCGGTTATGATGCGTCAGAAGGAATCTGGGTTAACCGCGTCGTAAACACCTACTCAGAAGGCTACCGGGTGTATCCGGGCTATGCTACGCTGATGCCGGATGCCGGTAGTGACGTTTACCGTACGCCGGGAAACTATACCGGTCTTTACAAACGCGGTAATAAATACGACGTTGACCAGACAATTGGTAACAGTACGAGCCGCAACCCGAGCGACGGCCGGTCGTATACGCAGATCAAGCTTGATTACCTGCGCAACTTCGGTATTCACGGTGTAACGGGTATGGTACTGGTAAACCGTTCACGCCGTGTAGTAGACAATCAGGTGCCGTTTGGCTATCAGGGTATTACGAGCCGGTTTACGTATAGCTACGACGATAAGTACCTGCTTGAATTCAACGCTGCCTATAACGGATCAGAAAACTTTGCACAGGGCAAACGGTATGGTTTCTTCCCGGCGGCCTCGGCCGGCTGGGTGATTTCCCGCGAGAAATTCATGGCCAATGCGCCGTGGGTGAACAACCTGAAAATCCGTGGTTCATACGGTCTGGTTGGTAGCGACCGGATTCCGAACGATCAGCGGTTTATCTACCTGCAATACTTCGGCGGTGGCAGTGATTACAGCTTCGGTACCGACAACTTTGGTTCGGGTGCCGGTGGCGGTCTGCGCGAAGGAAACCTGGCCAACCCGAACCTGAGCTGGGAAAAGGCACGGAAGATCAACATCGGTATCGATGCCACGCTATTCCGTAAACTGACGTTTGCCGTTGACCTCTTCCACGAGCACCGCTACGATATTATTACCGACATGAGCGGCGGTGATAAACTGGGCTTCCCGACGATCGTAGGGAAAAGCGCGCCATACCTGAACTCGGGTATTGTCGATAACCGGGGGATTGACTTTGAAGTCGGCTGGTCGGGTACAACCCGCAGCGGCCTGACGTACTTTGTCCGTCCGAACCTGACGTTTGCCCGCAACAAAATTGTGTTCATGAACGAGATTCCGTATGCGGCACCGGGTCGTGCACAGACCGGCAACAGGATCGGCGATCACTTCGATTATGTGTTTGACCACTTTGTACGTGATGCAGCCGAAGCGGCTGAGCTCAATGCCCGTAACAACGGCGGCGGCTACCAGCCATGGGGACGTCTGACGCCGGGCGATGTAGTTTACAAAGACATCAACGGCGACGGCGTGATCAATGACCTGGGCGACCGTGTTGTGGCGGGTAATCCGCGTAACCCGGAACTGATGTTCGGTGTTCCGGTGGGTGCCCGGTACAAAGGTTTTGACTTCAGCGTACTGTTCCAGGGAGCAGCCCTGACGTCGGTGCAGCTGAGCGGCGCGGCCGTATGGGACTTCCCGCTGTTCTCGAACGATAAGTATGGTAAGGTTAAGCCAATGCACCTCAACCGGTGGACACCGGCCACTGCGGCAACGGCTACCTATCCGGCCCTGCACTTCGGCGACTATACCAACAACAAGAACCCGAACAGCAGTCTTTTCCTGTATAACGCAAAATATATCCGGATGAAAACGGTCGAAATCGGCTACAACCTGCCGAAATCAGCCATCCGGTTTGCCGGTCTGCAAACCTTCCGGATTTATGCGCAGGGCCTGAACCTGCTGACGTGGGATAAGCTGAAAGATGCGGATGTAGATCCTGAAATCCGTGAGGGATCAGGTGACTGGTACCCCGTACAGAAGGTGTTCAACTTTGGTATCGACGTGACATTCTAATCCCCTAACCGCTCAAAATCATGCGTTTTAACCGAATATATACTTACCTGCTTGTGGTGGTTGCAGGCGTTAGTCTGAGTGCCTGCGACGATAAGTTTCTGGACCGCCGTCCGGATGATCAGGTCGATGAACAACAGACCTTTACCCGGTATAACAAGGCCAATCAGCTCGTAACCGATCTGTATGCCCAGATTAAGACGGCAAACCGGCCACTGGTATTTTTTAACCACTTCTCGTCGGCAGCCGTCACGGATGAAGCAGAAGGCTCAACCGCAGAAGGCAGTCTGACCAATAAATTCAACGCCGGTGACTGGAGCCCTGCGGGTTTTCCGGACCGGAGCAGCACCGGGCAGTACTGGTGGGATCTGTACTCAAAAATCCGCCAGGCAAACGTATTCCTGGAAGGGGTGAAAAAATATGGGACGCCGGATAACCCGTTGCAGGAAGGCGACTTAGGTAAGCGGATCGGTGAGGTCTATTTCATGCGGGCTTACCTGCATTATCTGGCCGCACGGATGTATGGCGAGATTGTCTATGTAGACCGGACCATCCTGCCGACCGAGAGTATGGACTTTAAGAAAGAGTCGTTCCACACCATTGTTTCCAAAATCGCACAGGATTGTGACTCGGCGTTTGCGCGGGTACCGGCCACGTGGGGCGGTGCTGACTTCGGGCGGATTGACAAAGGGGCGTGTCTGGGTCTGAAGGCGATTGTGCGCTGGACGGCAGCTACCCCGCTGTGGAACGGGGGGACATTGCCCAATGATAACCGGCAATTCAAGGGTGATTACAGCTACAACCAGAACCGCTGGGCGGCTGCCCGTGATGCGGCAAAGGCCGTGCTGGACTATAAAGTCGAAGGTGCACCGCGCTACAGCCTGTATGTTGGTCACGATCAGACTGATTTCAAGGACGATGCCGGCGTAAACAACAACAATTCAAAGGTCTATGGCCGGTTGTGGGACCTGTACTACAGCATGGATGCATACCTGAAAGAGGCGGTTTTCTTTGTAACAAGAGACAAGGATAACAACTGGCAGGGTGATATTTACATGCCGACCTGGGGTGGCAGCTCACGGCAGATGCCGGTGCAGGAGCAGGTTGATGAGTATGAATACATTGCGGGAAATGGTTATGGCTATCCGGTTTATAGCACACGGGCAAAAGCCGACGGGTACGACGACGAAAACCCGTATGAAAGTGTGAAGCGTGACCCGCGTTTCTACCGCGATATTGTCTATCACGGTTCAACGTTCAAAGGAAAAGTAATCAATACGGCGGAAGGTGCCGACCGCCTGGGGGCGTCAAACTCCACAACGACCGGTTATTTCCTGCGTAAACTGTTGCGCGAATCATGGAACCGCGATAAGAGCTTCTCCATCAACGGCCCGCCGGTATGGCGTCTGCCGGAGTTTATCTACATCTACAGCGAAGCCGTCAACGAAACGACGGGCCCGAACGCTGAGATTTATGAACTGCTGAACCAGGTTCGCCGCCGGTCGTTTATGGCGCCGATTCCGCCGGAAGCGCAAAGCAACAAGGCCCTTATGGACGAGTACATCAAGCGGGAACGCCGGGTGGAATTGTTCTATGAAAACAACCGGATCTGGACAACCCGCCTGTATCTGGAGCCAAACGCAACTACGGAACTGAACAAGGAAGCCGCCTGGCAGGCAGCCGGCACAACGAACGATGAGCGTTCGCAGAATGCGTGGCCCTATGCGAAAACACAGCGTATGATCAACGGCATGAAGCCTGTTGAAGACCCGAACGGGAAAATTGTAATTGGCACGAAGAAATACAAAATGAAGCGTTATTTCGTAGAGAGCCGCGTTTTCGTTGCTCCGCGCCACTACCTGTTCCCGATCATGCAAAGCGAACTGCAACGGACGCCAAGCCTGATCCAGAATCCGGGATGGTAAATGTTTAAAGAGTGAATGAGTGAATGAGCGATAGAGTGCATTACCGCTTCGCGGAGAGGGAGTGAGTGCGCATGTTGATAGGCTTTATTACGTCGCTCTTTCACTCTTTATCTCTTTCGCTCTTTCATCACACCGCGGCCGCTCTATAATTCCGTTACCTTTGGGGTATGGCCTGTGCCATATCCCTTTTTTTATGATTCAGTTTAAGCGATTTGACCATATTCTGATTACCATTCCGCCGGGTACAACGGAGCTGGCACGGCTATTTTACGGTGAGATTCTGTCACTTCAGGCCATTTCGGGTGGCCACCCGCACAACGCAATCTGGTTTCAGATGGGCGACATACAACTGCATATCCGCGAAGAAACCGAAGGACCGTTATCGAGCCGTCACCCTGCATTTGAGGTAGTCAGCCTCACGGATGCCAAACAGTTTCTGACCGCCCGCGGCATCGGCCTAACCTATTCTTCCGACATCGAAGGCCGCGATCGTGTCTTCTTCCGCGACCCCTTCGGCAACCGCTTTGAGCTTATCGAATACAAATTCAAAGAGTGAAAGAGATAAAGAGCGAAAGAGTGGGGGCATAAGCTTTTTATCAGCAGCGTCTGTGACTTGAGGGAACGGCCGTGGGTTTCGCTCTTTCACACTTTCGTTCTTTCGCTCTTTACATCCTTTGGCGTGTGGCCGAAGGTTTCGCGGAAGCATTTGGTGAAGTAGGAAGGGTTTTCGAAACCGACCAGAAAAGCCACGTCAGCGATAGGCTGGCCCAGCTTCAGGTAGGGAATTGAGCGGCGCAGCCGGTGGTTGCGGATGACTTCGGTAGGGGGCAGGCCGGTCTGACTGATCAGGCGGCGGTGCAGGGTACGCCGGTTCAGGCCGAGGCTATGGGCCAGTTCCTCCACCCCGAATGCCGCATCGGCCAGGTTGGCGTCGATCAGGGCGAAAAGACGTTCCATAAAATCGCTGCCCTGCTCCGGAAGAGGCGGGGTTTCAGACGGCTGCTCCAGCATCCGTTGATAGTGCTCCCGTAGCCGCCGCTGCCGGTCCAGCCAGTTCCGGACTTTCAGCTTGAGTTCCTGCTCATTAAAGGGTTTTGTCAGGTGATCGTCTGCTCCGTTGTTGAGACTGATGAGCCGGTTTTCGGTGGCCGTTTTGGCCGTCAGCATCAGTAGCGGAATGTGACTGGTCCGGGCATCCGCTTTCAACTGTTGACACAAACTGATGCCGTCCATGTCGGGCATCATCCAGTCCGTAATGACCAGATCGGGAATGAGGGTTTGCGCTTTAGACAGGCCATCAAGCCCGTTCACGGCCGGAACGACATCATACGAACCGGCAAACAACTCACACAGATACTGCCGTAAATCGTCGTGGTCTTCCACGAGTAATAACACGCCGCGGTCAGGCGGATTGTTGCCGGGACTACCTGCTTCTGCGGCAACGGTTTGTTGCCCGGCAACCGCTGCTAATTCCGGCACGAACGAACGGACGGGTAACGGCTCTACCGGAATCGCTATCCGGAAGCAGGTGCCTGCATCTGCCTGACTGTCAACGGTAAGCTCCCCGTCCAGAACATGAACCAGTTCGCTGACAAGCGACAGACCGATGCCCGACCCCCCCGCAGCGCGCGTCCGGTTGTCATCGACCTGATAAAACCGGTCAAAAATATGCGGAATCTGCCCGGCCGGAATACCGATGCCTGAATCGGCGATGCGTATCTGTAACAGGGCAGGAGCAGCAGCAGACTGGCTGATGCCGGCAATGAGCTGCACCTCACCGCCCGCCGGCGTAAACTTCATGGCGTTTCCCATCAGGTTGGTCAGGATTTTACCCAGTTTATCGGCATCAAAGAGCCATTCCGCTGCCGGCAGGTCGACCGATACGTCCAGCCGGATCTGCTTTCGTTCGGCCAGCGACCGGAAGGAGTCCTCGTGCTGCCGGAAAAAAATAGACAGGTCACCCGGCCGGATATCCGGTTTCAGCATACCGGCATCGAGTTTGGAGAGGTCGAGCAGCTGATTAATAAAGTCGAGCAGCCGGTACGCATTTGTCTGAATGGTTTTCAGGCGCTGGTGTTGGGGCAGTTCATCAATAAGTCGTTCGAGTGGACTCAGGATCAGCGTCAGCGGCGTCCGGAATTCATGCGTGATATTGGCGAAGAACCGCGTTTTGGCCTGGTCGAGCCGTTGTAGTTCAGCGCTTTGTTGCTCAATAATCGCTTTCTGAGTGGCCAGCAGCCGGAGTTGCGAACGGTTCCGGAAGAAGGCAAAGGTAGCAATGCCGACGAGCAGCAGCAGCAGAACCGCCACACCGGTCAGCCACCATTGCCGGCGCTGTTGTTCATCAATCTGAAGTTCTTTCTCCCGCGTCCGGAAGCGGGTTTCCCACTGCGTCATGCTCTGGTTGTTGCGGCGCAGGTAAATCCGCTCTTTTTCGGCCAGAGCCTTCTGGTAGAATTCGTTGGCCAGTGCCGCATTGCCGAGGGCCTGCTGCACCTCCGCCTGATTCTGGTAGAAATAATCTTTTTCCCAGTCCGGACTGTCGAGTTTGCCGGCTTCGGCCAGATAGGCTTCTGCCTGTGCATATTGCTTTTGGTCAACGGAAAGATCACCCAGCGATAAATTCAGCCGCCGTATGTCTTCAGGTATACCCATTTGGCGGGCAACCGGCAGCAGGGAGCGGTAAAGGTCGATGGAGTGCGTAGCATAGCCCGGCCAATAAGTGAGCGCATCGGCCAATGCCCAGACAAAATTATACCACATGATCCCATCCCGCGACTGCCGGAGGTAAGGCAGGCTTTTGTCCATGTAGTCCAGGATAACCGGCAGGTCCGAGGTCTGGTCATACATGTGTGCGTAGATCAGGCTGCGGCAGGCATCCAGTATGCGCGTGGTGTCATGCAGCGCGATGGCCAGTTTTTCGGCCTGCTGCATGGAAGGCAGGTACTTTTCCGGAACCTGCCGGTAAATATCGCGGGAGGTGTTTCCGATGATGTCGAGGGCATCAATTTCGAGTGTCCGATCGCGGCTGGCTCTGGCAATGAGCAAGGCTTCATTAGCCGCCTGCAGGGCTTCCGGGTACTTAATAGCATGATTTAGGGTAAATGCTTTCTGGAGCCATAACCGGCCGGCGAGGTTCTTATTGTGCCTGCTTTCGGGGAGCAGACTGTCAATCACCTGAAGTGTGAGCGTATCGTTTCTGGTACGGCGCAGGAGTTTAATGCGGGTCAGCTGCCACGCCGCGAAGGTTTCCGGCTGTTGTTGCGCTACCGGTTTTAATGCACCGAGTAGCTGGAAGGCGCAGGTGGTTTGCCCCTGTCGCTGAAGCAGGGCGGCGGTCTCCAGCCATGCGGTCAGTTGCGGGGTGCCGGCAGGCGGCCGGTACGATGCCATGGGGCAGGGGAGAAGCAGGGAAGGAATCCGCGCTGCTTCCTGACGAAACGTTTGTACAAGGGCCTTCACGCGGGCACGTTCTGCGGGAGCCTGTGCCTGGCTGTTCCGGAAAGAGATAAAAAGCAGCAGTACGAATACGAATCGATAATAGATCATTACCACTATGCTTCCTGAGAAACGTAACTTATTTCTTTACGATGGGTAGGTTGTGGAGTCTAATGTAAATGATTGCCGTGAAACGTAAAAAAAGTATAGCGTCACTTTCGAACGAAATAAATTGATGCCTTAGCAAACGGTCAGTGATGTAGAAGAAAGCAGCCGTTTTGTTACCTTTGCGGGGCACAATCTCTCCCTGTGCCTGACCGCTTGACAAGCCATGTAATACGTAGCCGACATCGGAATTAACACCGGAGCCTTCATCCGAAGGCCTTACGGCTATGGTATTATCTATAAAAAAAGAAAATGGCTTCATCTGAAAAATACGGGCGGACGTATCACTATCCGTTTTCGCCCGGCACAACAAGCGATGACCGGATCAATCACCACTTTGCGGCCGATCTTGGCCGGATTCAAACACTGATCCATACAGAAAAACTGGACGGCGAGAATAACTGCCTGTCCCGTCACGGCGTATTTGCGCGCTCACATGCTGCCCCGACGGTTTCGCCGTGGACAGCGGCGCTGCGGGAACGCTGGCAATCTATCCGCCATGATCTTGGTACACTGGAGGTGTTCGGCGAAAATCTGTTTGCTGTCCACTCAATTCTATATTCCCGCCTGACAGACCATTTTTATGTCTTTGCGATTCGGGATCAGGACCGGTGGCTGTCGTGGGAAGAGGTAGTTTTTTATGCCGCTCTGCTCGGGTTGCCAACCGTACCGGTACTGGCGCGTCAGGAAGCACCGTTTACAGCGGCTGATGTAGAAACGGCCGTAAAGACACTGGCGCAACAACCCGGCGTATTTGGCTCGGTGGCGGCAAACACGGGGCTGCCCTGTACGTGCGAAGGCCTTGTGTCACGGGATGCCGGTGAGTTTACTACTACCGATTTTAGCCGGCGGGTGTTCAAATATGTGCGGAAAGGCCATGTGCAGACCGATGCGCACTGGACGAGGCATTGGCAACGGGCAACATTAGTACACGAAAGGAGGACAGTATGAGCTGGCAACTGACAAAACACTCCCGTCCCGATGAACTGGCACGGGAGTTTGACTGGATTCGGGCAATGGCCGGTGTTCCGCAGGATCCGGTACACCATGCGGAAGGCGATGTGTTTACGCATACGATGATGGTACTGGATGCGCTGACGACGCTGCCGGGGTACCAGGCATTGCCGGCCGGTGATCAGGCAGTGCTAAGGGCAGCGGCGCTGTTGCATGATGTTGAAAAACGCTCGACAACCATGCTGGATGATCAGGGCCGGATTACGTCGGCAGGCCATGCGCGGAAGGGCGAGTATACTACACGGGTGCTGTTATACGACGAAATCCCGACGCCGTTTGCTACGCGGGAGACAGTCGCTAAACTGGTGCGGTATCACGGCCTGCCGCTGTGGCTGTTTGAGAAACCCGATCCGGTAAAGACGTTGCTGCGGGTTAGTCTGGAAGTGAACACGGCCTGGCTGGCGCTGCTGGCGCGGGCCGATGTGCTGGGGCGGATATGCGCCGACCAGGCGGAGATGCTCTACCGGATCGACCTGTTCGAAGCCTTCTGTCAGGAACAGGGCTGTTACGGCAAGCCTTACCCGTTTGCGTCGGGTCTGACGCGGTTTCAGTATTTCCGGCGTGAGGATGTGGCTCCTGACTTTCCGCTGTACGACGAAACCGTAAACGAGGTTGTACTGATGTGCGGACTGCCGGGTGCCGGCAAAGATTTTCACATCCTGACCCATTACCGTGACTGGCCAATGGTGAGCCTCGATGCGTTCCGGCGGCAATACAACATCGACCCGACCGACCGGAAGGGAACAGGCCGTGTGGTGCAGATGGCCAAAGAACAGGCGCGGCAATACTTGCGCTGGAAAGAACCGTTTGTCTGGAACGCCACGTCCATTACCCGCCATCTGCGCGAACAGGTGATTGAGTTGTTCGTAACCTATCGGGCGCGGGTCCGGATTGTGTACGTGGAAGTGCCGCAGGAAAAACGCATGGAGCAGAATGCGAACCGCCGTTATCCGGTGCCGGAGCCGGCTGTAAGCCGGATGCTCGAACGACTGGACGTTCCGGCGCTCTGGGAGGCGCATGAGGTCATCTATGCAATAAGGGAGTAGTGCGCTTTTTTGTGAAAAAAATGTCTTTTCCTTCCAACGCATGGCGGTCGGGCGGGGTCATTACCCTATAACACCCCACCCCAACCCCTCCCCTGAAACCAGGGGAGGGACTAATAGCTTCCGCTGCCCTCAGGGCAGGGCGGGAGATAGGGTAACCATCTAAACCTCTCCAGACATCATGCGCAACTATTTACTTTTGCTGAGTTTGCTGTGTACCGGCATCGCGTGTAAAGACAAGGAACCTGAGCCGGGCATCACGTTCTATAAAGCCAAAAAAGCCTACTGCGGCGTCGGGGACCCGCTGAACGAACTGACGTGGCTCAAAGCGAAGGTCGATACATTCAGTACCGTAAGAGTGGGTAATTACACGGTTGCGGTCGTGGAGTATAAAGGCAGTGAGTATTTTATTGCCGGCAGCGCGTTCTCGTCGAGTCCGGCCAGTGAGATTTTTACCTGTTCGGGGCAGCAGGCGCTGAAGCCGCTTGGCGTTACCTATAACCAGTTTATGGAAGCCGCCAAAACGGTGCAGACGCTGTATACGCGGCGATAAGTAAATTAACTTCCTGGAACAGGGCCGCCTGGCGGTTCTAAACTTCCTGGAAGTTAATTCACTTACCGCCAGGCGGCCCTGTTTCTGGAGGCTAAATTCCATAAGTAATTGTGCAGAATCAGATTAGATTTGGCCAGAGAGTAAAGGGTTGTATTTCAATGACTTATTCGCTCAATCGCACATTCACTAATTCGCTCAATAACTTAACCCTACAACGTATGCTTCGTCGCCTCTTCATACCGGCGGATGCGCTCCGGCTGTAGGGTTGCCTGCTTTTTCCATGCCGCACTGCCGTACACACCTGCCTGCGTGTAGTCAAAGGGCGTAAACCCGATCTTCGTTGCCGTTGCCGGCGATTTAAAGCGGAAGTCGTACGCCAGCGGATTGACAAACAGCGGGTCTTCACTGATTGAGTTCGTTTCTTTGCCTTGCTGCTCCCACTCGGCGAGGGATAATTTGTTGAACGTGATGTTTTGGCCGGTTGGATTCCAGTAGCAGTTGTTACTGGCCTGCAGGTTGATTTTAACCCAGTTGGGGTTGGTCAGCGTAGCGGAGTTGAAGTAAACAATGTTGTTGGTAAACTGGAACGACAGGTGCGGTTCTACGCGGGTTGCCGCCAGTTGGCTGTTATGATTCAGGGCGAAAATGTTGTTACGGATGATGTTCTCCTTGCCGTAATGCTGGTGAAAACCATTGCTTTTGCAGGCATAGACCAGGTTTTTTTCCATCACCACGCCGGTAGAACCCTCATCGGTATAGAGCCCCCAGCCGCCGTAGGTATATGCCCAGATGTCGTGCACAAGATTATGGCTGACGACCGTCCCTTCCGATGAACCGAGGGTATAAATACCGCCCATATCGCTCAGTTCGCCCCAGCCGAGGTGGTGAATGTGGTTGAAGCTGATCGTGTTTCGTTTGGCCGTGCTGTTGGCATAGCCCCAGATCCAGCCCACCGAAATGCCGGTGTATTTCAGGTCCGAAATCTCGTTGTGGGTAATCACATTATCCGGCGAGTGAAAAATCAACACACCAACGGCCGTCGGGAACAGCAAGCCGCCACGGGTAATAATTGAGTTATCGACGGTGATGCGGCGCGTGAGCTCCGTTGTGTCTTTCTGCACTTCTTTTTCGCCGATTTTGATACCGCCCCCGCCGAGATCGTGCAGGTAACACTGCTCAATCCGGCAGTTGGTTGCGCCGCATTTCAGCCACATGGCATACAGGGCTGTGCTCCGTATTTCGCAGCCGGTAAACTTGATCCGGTCGGCAAAATCGACCATAACGGCCGCCGGAATGGTCGCTGCTGCCTGCTGGGGCTCGTTTCCGCCATCGGGCATCGTATAGCCGGAAACGGCAAACGTAATGTTCCGGAACGACAGGTCGTGAGCCTGTTTGCTGCCCATGCCCGATCCTTTCACCACGACCAGCTGTTCCAGCGTCGGGGCGATAATCCGGGTGTTGGCGATGGTTTCACCGGCTTTCGGCATATAGTACAGCGTCCCGTTTTTCTCCAGGAACCACTCGCCGGGGCTGTTGAGCGCCGTTCGGTAGTTTTCGAAGTAGGCGAGTGTCTGGGCGTCCAGTTTATTCCACGGATAATAACCCCGGCCGATGGTTTCTACAAAAGCGGTGGTGTCGCGGGTCAGCGTGGCGTTGAGCAGGTGGCGGCGGGTGAAATCCCACTTGTGGTGCATGACAATAATGGCGCTGCTGTCACTTCCGGCGGGCAGCGGGTCACTGATATTGGCCAGATTGAGACGGGTTTTCTGGGTGGCGCGGATGGCGGCCGGTGCCGTGCCTTTGTCGATAATCGTTTCCTGGTTACCGTTGACCTTGTAAAAGCCCTCGTCCGGACTTTTGGCCCGGCTTGCCCATGTGCCGTTGACAAACAATTGCTCAAAGCGCCATGGTTTACCGGTTTGGGGTAGCTGAGCCACCCACAGCGACTTGTTTACAGGCCGGAAACCGGTAATGCGCCGGCCGCCGTAAAAGACGGGTGTTGCGCTGGTCGCGGCTTTGTAAGTAATCGGGGCCTCAGGCGAGCCGCTGTCTTCGTCGGTCAGTTCCAGCGGTTCCGGCATATAATACTCGCCGCCCTGAATAAGGACAAAGACCGGTTCAGTTAGCTTGCCCTGCTTTTTGAGGGCCCGTATTTTGTCGCGGGCAGCGGTCAGCGAATACAGCGGCCGTTTTTGGGTTCCGGTGTTGTTGTCGTTTCCGTTTGGCGCGACATAAATATTGAGAGCCGACAGCGCGCCGGGAAGGATAAACAGTGCCAGCAGCAGGCCGCAGCGGATCAGGTAATTCATACGTCAAGGTTGTTCAGGAAGCCGGCTGCGGCAGCACTTGCCACCTGCCTCCGGCTTAACCGTTATCATGAAAAGTACCGGACACGGACCAATTACTACTATCCGGCCTGAAAATTACCGTTACTGGATAAATAAGCGGCCGGGATATGATTGGTTAGCCAAACCCCGTTTTCAGACTGAAAAAAAACAAAACCTGCCCTGGCCATTGCTTCTGCCTGTACCACCAGGACAACAGGTTTACCATGCCGGCTTCCGACTTGCCGGGCCGTTGCTTCGTTGTCACTCAGGTGTACATGATGCCGGCCCATTTTTTTCAGGCCCTGGTCCATGATGCTGTCTATAAACCGTGTAGCTGTACCGTGAAAAAGCCATTCGGGCGGAGTTGATTGTCGGTAGCCCAGGTCAATCTCAACCGAATGGCCCTGATTGGCACGGATACGTGTACGATCGTCCGTCAGCGCAAACCGTTTTTTAGGATTAGTATCCACCAGATCATAAAGCTGGTCCGGAGTAAGCTGGTGGCCATTAGCAGCAAGCCGGGTCAGTAGAGTCTGAACATCGGTCCACCCGTTTTCATCGAGGGTAATGCCGATGGCCTGAGGCTTGTGCCTGAGAACAAGGCTCAGGAGTTTGCTGATTTTAATAGATTCTGATGCGGTAAGCATGTTGGTTCTACATTTGTTAGTGCATAATTACAGGAAAATGTGTAAAGTGCTGTACGTTAAACTTAACATCAGTGATTTTGAAAACTATAGGTGCTTATGTTGTCTTCGTACTAATTTTATTCCTGATCGTTTGCTGTGAAACGAAGCGCGGGAGTGTTCTTGAGACTAAGCGTTTTCGCAGTCTTAGACCAACTAATAAGCCAGGTGTTGTTCCGCTTGCGTTCACAATAGAACGTAAGCGGTTAGGGCCAATTAAAATCGGAATGCGGATAAATGAGGCGGATGCCCATTGTAAACAGCTTCAAAAAAAAAACGTTGAAGCGTGGCTGTATGGATACGATGGCGGCGGTGAGGCATACCTGTATCACAATGGTGATCAGGATGTGTTTGCCCTGATTCCATGGGCAGATACAGATACGATTTTAGCAATCGTTGTGCTCGATTCTCAATTGAAAATGAAAAATGGCCTCGGGCCGCATTCTACAATCAGTACCTTGATGCGGATTTATCCGGGTATAAAGCTCTATTATAACCAAATGATGGAATGGGAAAGTTGTGAAGATCCTCGGAACGAATTAAGTTTTGTGTTTGCAACAACGCCCGAAAATCAAATCGGAACTTATGACGAAGATACTGACATGCCTTCGACAAAAAACAAACGGCCTGATGCTAAAATCGACTGGATTGTCATAAAATAAGATCCGTCTGCTGTCACAGACCCTCTATGTATTCACCTGTTATTTGAGCCGGATCTCCACCTCTTTCAGCTGCTGATTGTGCAGCATCGTGGCCTTTACGTGCCCCTGCCACATGACCGTTTGCAGCAGGCTCAGCATCTCCGCCACGCCGGTAATTGCTTTGTCGTTGATCTGCCGGATGACATCGCCCGGCTCCAGTCCGCTCCGGGCGGCAAGGCTGTTGGGGCTGACACTGACCAGTAACACACCCTGTTTGTCCGGTGCCCCCGAGGCCGACTGCTCGCCCAGGGTTTCCAGATTTTTGATGGTGGCTCCGAGCCACGCCGTCGTGGCACCGGCTTTACCGGTGGCCAGCAGCCGGATGCCGGTAATGGCCGGACGGGCCGCCAGCTTCCGGAGGGCCGGACTGACCACGCCGAACGCATCCATCGGAAAGTTTCTGAAACCCACCGCCAACGCTTTTGAACCAGGTTTTACCCTGAAATCGCCTGCCGCATCATGCATAAACTGCGGATTACCGTGCAGGCTGTTGTGGTCGGTATGGCGGGACTGGGCCTGTTCAAGAGCGCCCGCCGCAATGAAAAAATTATGGTCGACCCGCAGCCCCCAGACCGGCACACGGATTGGCGCGTAGTCGGTCGTGACAATGTTGTACTCGAAGATATCGTTACTTTTCGCATACCAGACATGCGGATGAAAAGTATTGTTGACCAGGATATTATTCGTCACCGTCCGGTTGAACCCCTCGCGTAGTTTCAGCCCGCCGTTCAGGCACAGGTTGTTGCTGATCTGGTAATTGCTGCTGCCGTCGTCGAGGTCGATGTCCCAGCCGTGTTCACAGTGAAAGCGGTTGTTGCGGAGCGTAATCGGTTTGATGACATCGGCCAGGGGCAGGGTCGGGTACTGCGCCACGAGCGCGTTCACATCACTGATGCCCGGAAGCCAGAACCGGTCCCGTCCCCACGAGTTAAAGGCCCCGTGATCACCGGTTTCGAGAACCGTATCGAACACATCATTGAATGCAATGTCGTGGCCACCCCAGCAGCCGTCGCCGATGTTGATGCCTGCGCGCGGCACCTGATAAATCGTATTGTGGCTCACTGTAATGGCCATTGCCATACTGATTTCAACCCCCGCCACCTGTTTTTCAATGGTGCCGATGTGATGAATCAGGTTGTCATGCACTGTGCATTGGGCCGGATAATTGTCGGTCTTCGGGCCGGGTGTTTTGTCCATGCCGGTAACCGGCACCTTGTCTTCATACCGGAACGCCGGCGACCGCACCGCATCGGGGTCACCGACAAACGCGATGGCATTGCCGCCATTGTGGTGAATGTGGTTGTGTTCGACCGTAATTGCCCGATTGAACCGGCTGACAAACACTGCATGACCACCCAGATACCGGAATGTACAGTTGCGGATAACACAGTGCTGCGCTCCTTCTGTCAGCACGGCGCCACCCCGGTAAATGGTCCAGTCGCTGCGGAGAAGCGGTTCGCGGGTGAGCATAAATGTGCGGTTGGTACCGGTAAACGTCAGGCCCGTCAGCGTAACGTGTTCGGCCGGCGCGTTTTGTGTACCGGTGATACGGATAAGCCCGTCACTGACTGAGCGTTCGAAGCTGGCTTTTTTTATGTCCATACCCGCTGGCGGATACAGGTAAAGCGTGCCGGTGACCGGATTGTAAAACCACTCTCCCGGCGCGTCGAGTTCTTCGAAAATGTTTTCCACAAACCGGTGTTCCCGGTGCATGGGTGCAGGCCGGTTATTTTGCCAGCCTCCTTCCAGATGCAGGCTGTCACCGGTTTTGCCGGTAATCCGGTAATGAAAATCGCCCCATTCGCCCTGATGCAGCGCATGTACATAACCACCCGCCGGATTCGCCCACGTCCGCACCCGTTGGGGGCTGATGGCATCGGCCGCCGTTCCGTTGAACACCCGCGCCTCAGGCGTGGCATTCGGGTAGCGGGCCATCGACAGCGGCAACCCGTTGGCATAGAGCTGATCGATAGACAAGCCCTTGTCGAGGGACGTTTGCAGGATATTCCCTTTGTAGGGTTGCCAGTCGGGCCGAAGGGGTACTGCACCACTCAGTACCACCGGTTCACCGGCGGCGGCGGCAATCTCCAGCCGGTGGCCATTCAGGAGGTCGGGTGTGATGCTGACGGGTTGCAGAAGCGCATACCGCCCCGCCCGCAGGCGGATGGTGACGGCCGGAGTTTTAGCCGATGCCACCTTCCGGAGCGCCGCTTCCAGCGTTTTGAGCGGGCGGGCGACGGTTCCGGCAGCCGCGTCGTTTCCATCGGGAGCCACATAGAGCACTGTTTGGCCGTAACTTCGGGGGATCAGACCAAGACCGATCAGCGCAAGGAGAAATAGCTTTTGCATAGCGAGGGGGGAGTGACGGCATTTGCCTGTACCTGCCTTACCGGTAAAGCAGATTCAGGTAAAAATATAAGGTCGGGGGCAAAAAAGAATCGGCAGCGCTGTTGAGAACCCTGCTGGTTTGCCCGCTGTTTGTGCTTTACTGCTAGTTTTGCCACATGGAAGAGCTTATCACGTATTTGCTGCAGTTCGGTGATCTGGATGCCGCGCAGCGGGCTTTGATTCAGGAAAAGGCCCGCTGGAAGACCGTTGGCAAGGGCGCCTATTTTGCCGAAGCCGGTAAGGTGTCTACGCAGATCGGGTATGTCACCGAAGGCGTGTTCCGGGTCTGTTACTACGACAAAACGGGCGATAGCTTTACCCGTTACTTTGTCTATGAGAACCGGTTTGTGGTCGATATGAACAGCTTCCGCGACGAAACCCCGTCGGCTGAGTACATCGAAGCGATTACTGACTGCCGCGTGCTGGTGTTTTCGAAGGCTGATTTCATGCAGCTATCTGCGCAGATTCCCGGCTGGGATGACATTTTCGTGAAAATCACCTCCTACGTACTGGAAAACAAACTGAAATTTACCGGTAATATGCTGGTGCAGGACGCGCTGCAGCGATACCTGAACTTTCTGGGCCATTACCCAGGCCTGGCCAACCGGGTACCGCTCAACATGCTGGCGTCCTATCTGGGCATTACTCCCTCATCGCTGAGCCGGATCCGGAAAAATATCCCCTGACCGCATTTCTTGTCATTTGGCAATTGCGGTTCGCCGGTGGTGACTGAATTTTGTGGCATAAACCAACACAAGCCGATGGAAATAACGGATCTTTTCAGACAAATCGAGTTTATTAAGGAAGTAGACAAACTCAAGTATATTGTCCGCAAAACAAAGCTGTTTAACAGTGACCGGAACGAAAACGATGCCGAACACAGCTGGCATTTAGCCCTGATGGCGATTGTTCTGGGCGGTCATGCAAACGTGCCGGTTGATGTGCTCAAGGTCGTTAAGATGCTGCTGATCCATGATATTGTCGAGATTGATGCCGGCGACACCTTTATTTACGACACGCAGAAAAGCCACGACAACACCGCCGAAGAGCGGGCGGCCGCCAACCGGATTTTCGGTCTCCTGCCCGAAGCCCAGGCGGTTGAGCTGATTGCGGTCTGGGAGGAATTTGAAGCGCATCAGACCAACGAGGCGAAGTTTGCCCGCGCGATGGACCGGCTTGAGCCGCTGCTACAGAACACCTCCAACAATGGCGGGACCTGGGCCGAATTCGGGGTGACCTACGAAAAGGTCTATGCCAAAAAGCAGGTCATTCAGGAAGGCTCCGCCACCATCTGGCAATACGCCGAACAACTGATCAACGAAAGCGTCGAGTCCGGGATTTTAGAGCGGTAGGGTGGGGATAGAAAGAAATTGTAATAGTCGATAAAAGAGTAAATTATTCTGATAAAGTAGTGCTGAAAATCATTGATATGAATACAGACTATAGTTATCATTGTGAATGTTTAATGATTTTATTAGACTATTCACTAAATTGACTTTTTAAAAGTTGATACTTCCTGCCACACTATAGCACTAATGCTTACAGACATTGTATACCCCGCTACTGAAGAATATCGCACCGGTACTGAAAACGAACCGCTTTCCTTTTACATGGAAGCCCTTGTTGAAAGCAACCGGCTCGATTTGTTGTTGGGCTATTTCAGCTCGTCGGCATTGCGGGTGTTATCGGTAGGGGTAGCTAAGTTTATCAGTAACGGTGGCCGGATGCGGCTGATCATTAATCATATTCTTTCTGCGCAGGATAAAGCCGCTGTCGTGCAGGGGCAACATACGGACAGCAGGCAGTATGCGTTCACCGCCGAAGATTTTTATACCCTTAAACACTCCTTAGACGACTACGGACACCATTTTTTTAACTGCTTAGCGTGGCTTATTGCGTCTGAACGCCTTCAGATCCGCGCCATCCGGCCCAAAAGCCGGCGTGGCATTGCGCATTACAAATCAGGAATATTCTACGACGGAACTAACCAGGTAAGGTTCAAAGGTTCCTGCAATTTCACGGCCTCGGGTTTGCTGGAAAATCTGGAAGAACTCGATGTCAGGTTATCCTGGCAATCCGCGCAGCAGCCGTTTACTGAGTACGAAGCCTATTTCCAGCAGTTATTTACCGGAACAAGTGACTATGCTGAACTCATCCCGTCTGCTGATATTGAAGAAGCGATCCGGCGCGAATATCGGGTCAAGGAATTAGACGAGCTGTTGGCCGACGAGCAACAGTTAGCGTCAACACTAGCAAAACAATCACGCCATAAACGACACCAAAAAGCGGTAGAAAAAATCTTGCAGAAAATAGAAACATACCTAAGCGCTCCCCGTTTTCCATACGAAAGCGGTCCTAGACCCTATCAGCAGGATGCATACCAAAAGTGGGTCGGCAACAACTACAAAGGTATTTTTGCGATGGCGACAGGCACCGGTAAGACGATTACGTCGCTCAACTGTGTGCTGAATGAATACCGGCAAGCCCAACAATATCAGGCTGTTATTCTAGTGCCGACAACGGTATTGGTGGAGCAATGGACCCAAGAGTGCCGTAAGTTCAACTTTCGCGAAATCATCAGCGTTTCGTCAAAATCGCCCGGATGGCAGGCTGAGTTAGGGCGTATCGGAAGCCAATTGAGATTTGGCGTTAAGTTGTCGTTTATCATTATCGTTACATATAAATCGTTTACAAATGCTCAGTTTCAGGGCTATTTTAGACGACTGCCTGCTCAAACCGTTTTGTTGGCCGACGAAGCCCATAACATTGCCTCACCTACAGTGGCACGGCTGCTCGATGGTGTTCATCTGCAGAAACGGATCGGCCTTTCTGCTACGCCCAAACGCGTGTATGACCCCGTTGGCAGCGCACAAATGGAAGCTTTTTTTGAGGATAAAGAACCGTATACGTATAGCTTCTCCATGGAGCGGGCAATTGATGAGGGGATACTTTGCCCATACTATTACTATCCGTACCTTGTCAGCCTGACGCCTGACGAAATGGTAGCCTATTCTGAAATTTCGGCCAAACTTGCCAAACTTTACAGTCGCGGTAAGAACGACGAAAAGGCGTCGGCGCAGGTCGAAATGCTGCTTATGCAGCGGAAACGGATTATTCACAAGGCAAAGGGGAAATTAACGGCTTTTGAGCATATCTTAAACGACATTATTACGCGGAGAGATAAGATTGATTACACGCTTGTTTATGCTCCCGAAGGCTATTACGATGAAAACGAATTTGATGGAGATGCCTTTCCGGCGCTCTCCGATGATAACCGCATTATTGATTTTTACGCATCCATCATCCGGCGGCTTTCGCCGGACACAACCGTTGCGCAGTACACAAGCGACTCCGCCGACAAGGAACTGACCCTTAAACAGTTTGAACAGGGACAAATCAACGCGCTGCTGTCGATGAAATGCCTGGATGAAGGCGTCGATATCCCCCGAACGGAGCAGGCTGTGTTTTGTTCGAGCACCGGCAATCCAAGGCAGTTTATTCAACGGCGGGGGCGTATCCTGCGGCAGCACCCGGCCAAGTCGTTTGCGTATATTTATGACATGGTGGTGATCCCCGACACAAACCCGGCGACCCCCGATTTTGACCTTGAACGCAACCTGATGCAGAAGGAATTGGAACGGGTTGTCCACTTTGCGTTTATGGCAATTAATAAATACGAAGCCACAAGTATATTTAAGGACGTTTGCGCCCTTTATGGACTAAACTTAGATACCATTCATACCGATTTAATGGCCTGATTTTATGATGCAGATTGATGTAGTAAAGGCATTTCTGGAAGACCCTGCGATACAGAAAAAATACGGCATCACCGCCGGACAGGTAGCGCAAATGACCTTGAGTACGCCGTTTAGCGGCGAAGCAGGCATTTTTGTTGATCTTGTTCGCCGTATGGTGAAAGAACTAGAAGATCAAAATACAACCACAAACGCAGCTGCTCAGCGCTTGAACGCCCACCTCGAAAACACCCTTCGCTAACCATGCTTATTAACCGGATTACGTTAACCAATTTCCTGTGCTATTACGGCACTGATAATGAATTCGCGTTTGCCGAAGGACTGAATATTGTTTTAGGCGCAAACGGCTATGGCAAATCAAAACTGTATGATGCGTTTCAGTGGGTATTTAAGGATGGCATAACCGACAACTCTCCCAATGCCGCACCGGGCGGTATCAGAAAGACGAACCAGGTAAAGGGAGATTTAGTGTCTGAAAAAGCCAAAACTGACTGTGAGGTCGGGGCATTTGTAGAGTCTAGGGTGGTAATTGAAGTTGAGTACCCACGAAATAGTCATAACTACGTTGCTCAAAAGAAGTATCAGCTTATCCGGTCTTATCGGGTCCGGAAAACAGACGATAGAACATGGGCTGAACCCGCTCAAAGCGAATTTGCCTTATTGGAATTCGATATTGTTTCCTACAAGCCGGTTCCTGAACAGAAACACGATGAAATCCTGCAACGCCTGATTCCGACTGATGTAATGCCTTATGTATGGTTTCAGGGTGAACGCGGGATTAACCGGCTGATTGACACGACAAGCAACAACGCACTGCGGGATGTAATTAAGCATTTGTCGGACATTAACCGGTGGGATCGTTACATCGAAACGACCGAAAAAGCACATAAAACAGCACAGAATGCATTTGATATTGCTTTACGAACATCGGAGAAAGATAGAAAGGAAATATTAGGGTTGCAAACTGACAGGGATCAGCTAAATGCAACAATTAAAAGACTGGAGCGATTGATTTCAGAAGCCTCCCAAAATCAGCAGGCGGCTAAAGACCAACAGGAAAGCCTGCTGGCAAGCATCGAATTTGCCGAAATCATTCAGAGGCTGACCGACAGCCGCAACAAAGCCGCTGCTGCCTATAAAGCCGCCGTAAAAGAATACGATGCGCTGGAAGCAGGGCTTAGCAAAAAGCTTTTCACAGATCATTGGGTATTGCTCGGGACAACCTCGCTCATTACCCGGTTTGAAGAGAAACTTTCCGCCTATGACGAGGCCACCGCTACGCGGAAAGCCAACGAAAACTTAACGAGACAACTTTCCGAAAAGCTACAGATCCGCCTGCCGGAAAATGTGCCGGAGCCTATGTATGTGCGGCAAATGCTTGAGGCTGAACATTGCAAGGTCTGCGACCGGCCTGCCCCCAAAGGTTCTGATGCCTACGAAGCGATTATGAGCCTGTTAGTCCCCGAAAAACCGGCGGTAAGCTCTGCTGATACGCCTCGGCAAAACCTGCGGCCTGTGTTCCGGCAGTTGAATAACACGGGCTTAACGTTGCAAAGCAGCATTGAAGGCGTTGAAGCACGGGTACGGCAGAGCATGGAACGCTTAGGTCAGGCAAGAACACAGATTGGTCTGCTCAAGGATGAGCTTGAGGCCAAAGAGCGTGAGTTGCGCGAGCAGGAGCAGTTGAGTAGTATTACGAATGCCCGTGACATTATCAATTCGATGCGGGTAGCATCGGGCGACATTGAAAAATACGGTAGCGAAATAACCCGCTTAAAGGGACAACAGGAAAGGCAGGAAAACCTACTAAAAGACATAACCGATAAACTGAACAAACTTTCGGAAGGGCAGGTGCCGGAAAAACTGCGGAAAAAGAAAGACCTGCTCCAGGACCTGAAAGAACTTGCCGGACGGGTTAAAGCCCATAAGTATCAGGAGTTAGTGAGTCAGCTGGAAGATGCTGCCAACGAACACTACCGGAATATCAATGGCCCGACCGGCGCCTTTTACGGAAAAATCCGGTTTATAGAAACCGGTACGCCGGACCGCGCCGACGGTGGCTACCGACCGGCAATTGTCGGGGCCGACGGCCGTGAGGTGGGAAACCTCAACACCTCGTTGGTGAGTTCGCTGAAACTGTCGATTATCATGGCGATTGTGTCAGCCAACAAAACACGCAATTATGCTGCGTTTTACCCCCTGATTTCGGACGCTCCTGTCTCAGACTTCGATGTGGTGAAAACACTGACGTTCTTTCAGGAAACCGCCCGAACATTCCGGCAAAGTATCGTGATTGTGAAGGAACTCCTCGTCGAAGACCCCGACCGTGAGGGACGCTATATGCCCGATTACGACCGCCTGCGTGAGCTACAGGCTACCGTAACGGCCGCCGGCAAAGCGTTGACGGTATTTCAGCTCGATATGCCCGAAGGCGTCTCGACTATCCACCGGAGCGAAATCGAAGTCAGGATTCAGAATATTATTTGTTAGATGGAAGAAACCTTTATCCCGATTACATCCGACTATGGCTTTAAGGCTACCTTCGGCAATGAAACGGATACCTTATTTCTCCGGACTGCTCTACAGGCGTTGATTAAATCGGATGTACCGATTCGTGAGGTTCAGTTTGATAAAAATGCGTTTGAAGCCCTGACTGCCGAAAGCCGAAGCGGTATATTCGATTTGGCTTGTACAGACGAAAAGGGTGCGCATTTTATTGTGGAGATGCAGGTAGGCTATGCCCCCAATTTTATACAGCGTATGAAATTTTACGGTCTGCATAAATTCAACACCTTAGTTGATAAAGGACAGTATGATTACGCTAACCTGCCAAAGATTTACGCCATTGCATTGTTAGAGAAAAACATACTGCCAACCCCTGGCTACCACACAATCGCTAATCTCTGTAGCGAAACCGGTGAAATTATCGACGCTCAAATGACGTTTATAACAGTGGAGTTAGCTAAATTTGATCTATCGGTCACGCAAGTTCGAACGAACCTGGAAAAACTGGTTTACACAATGAAGACCTTAGATAAAACCCCTTTCGCGGAGTATCCTGATTTTTGGGATGAGGAATGGCTTCAGCGTGCCATTCAGGAACTGAATACGCGTGCTATGACTGCCGAGGAGCGTTATCAGTTTGCCCGTGTCACAGCTAAAAATGCGGAAGCTATATGGGCGGAAAAACGGAAGATTGATGAAGCAAAAGAAGAAGTAAAAGCTGCAACCGTGAGGAATGCGCTAAAAATGGGTTTACCCGTTGAACAGGCTGCTGCGTTAGCCGAAGTGCCGGTTGAGTTTGTCGAGCAAATCCGGCAGAAAATGGCTGACGGACAGTAATCTTTTTAGTCGATAACTTTTCTACACCTATGCCCACCTTAGCCGAACGGTTCGGAAAGAAAGAACCACGCTATCCCAACCGCTTCCGCGACCTCATGGAGCGGATTTCCCGCAAACGCGCCTTCGATACGTCGGCAGGGACGGAAGAAGAAAAATACGCGCAGGGAAAAGTATTCAGTAATTTTTATGAGTGCTTTATATATGCAACGATTATTGGCCTGCGTAAAGGCTACCGCGTGCCCTTTGATCGTGCATCTGAAGGAACAAAGTTTTTAATCGTCGACTCGTGGACACACCGCGATCTGGTTAATTACTTACTTATGTCCTTACTGGCAGTATCCGACATTGAGCTAATTGACCTGGAAGAATTGGATGAAGAGCAGACAGACGAAAAAGCTCTTGAACTGGTGAAACTCATGGAAGAATACGCCCACGGCGGCCTTGAATACATTCAATCTAGACTTGAAGACGAACCCCACCTTTTTGAAGACCCTTATGGGGCGGTGGGGCTGTTGAAGGGTATAGCTTCAACTATAATCAACTTTTGAGTCTTTCAAGCTCATTCTTTAGCGTCTTTAAGATATCTGCATAACGTTGTTGCATGAATTGTTTTTGAAAACCCGCATCAGAATCAATTTTTGCAATGCTACTAATGCCCAAGCAGTGAGAGTATTGAACCGCTTGATTTAGAAGTGGCAAATATTTGTCAATAGATAAGCTACTGATCTGATTGTTAGCTCTTTGTGTGATAAAAGTCCGATTAAGTGGGCTATTGAGTAGATTTCCTTTATTATTGCGCAAAGCCTTTGAGGACTCACCTAAAGTCTTAGCACTTCCAAGAGGAATTATATGATGGTCTTGAATTGCCTCACCATCCCTAGCTATTTTCCACGCTTGTAATTTGTAAACATCTTGAGTAAAGTCGTTTGGCTGATTGCTCAAAATATATTGTAGTATACCATTGTGTATCGCTACAGGTACAGATTTATCCTCATTTTCAAGTAGTAAAGTGGTAATGTCGGAGTAATTTGATTCTACGAAAACAGAATCAAGTCTGGAAGGTATTTCACTAACATTACCTCCTGAAATCCAACTCGATAATAATCTTGTCTCAGATATTGCACGTTGGTTTTGTTTCTCCCGAAACCTGCCAGAAAACAAAGAAGTCCAATACCAGAACTCTAGTTTATTAAGGACAAATCTATTAGTCCAAAAATTGTCGTTCTTTAAAATCAAGCCTATGGGTATTAGCATAAGGCTGTAACTAAAAAGGTTATAGTTGTGGATTCCACATCTAAATTGAAGAAAGGCTAGAGCTCGTTTAAGAGCTTTACCCGCATCGTCTAAAGAACTTTCGATTTCCGTTTTAGTCAGATTCAGTATTTTCTCTTTTTTAATGTAAGTCACATCAATTCCTTGAATTCCATCATTGTCTTTTTGCTTATTTATTAAACATAGGAAATTGAGAAATTGCTCTTTAATAGCTTTACTTATTGTCTCATTTGTGAAAATACCAAAATGCTTAGTTGTATAACTGATGGTCTCAGATATATCAGATACCTCATTTGGTATCTTAAATTCTTCGGTGAGAATCTTGTTTAATTTCTCATATAAGGTTTCTTCCTCTCCAACATCGGCATACTTCGCTACCATAATGTCAAATGTATCTAGAGGAGTGCCGCCTTTATTCATGTATTCAAAAACACTAGTTGCTCGGGATAATTCATTTGATTTAATATTGGGAATCATCAGTTCGGACTTAAACAGATCTTTGAAGTATTCCAAAATATCTTCTACCCATCGTTCTTTCAATTGATCCCAAACAGATGAAATTTCTGCAAAAGATTGATTCTTGTACTTTACTTGAATATCAGAGTCCAAATGGCCTAAATACTCATAGCCTAACGCATAACCGTTACCTTCATCATTCATAGCACGGTTCTTGAGAGATTCTGCTTTGAGATTAGCTAAATTTTTTAAACAGTTCTTTATTACGGTTTTATCATCACTCAAAAAATCATACAGGGGAAGCATTAGTTTCTGAGCATATTTAGCAGACAAC
>NZ_CAMFHL010000011.1 GCF_945952095.1 uncultured Arsenicibacter sp.
AGTATCTGGTGGTGCGGGGGGTATCGCAGTTTACCATCAGTGATTCGCTCAAAATATTTGGCCGGCCATCTGACAAAACGCTCAAAATCGGCAAAAACCGCTCATTTACGCTGAATGGCCAGCTGAAGTCGGGTAACTTCCGGTATTCGGGCCGTGACCTGGTATTCGATTACGATAAGTTCGGGATGAACCTGAACAAAATTGACTCCATCACCTTTACGCCCCAAAAGCTGGCTGCACAGGGCAAAAGCGGGGAGATTGGCGGTGATATCAAATACGAAAAGCCGGGGATGGTGTACTTCGCGACAACCGACAATAAGTCGGGGCGGATGAAAGACAAAAAGACCACCCAGCGGCTGGTAATGCCGGAAGGGATGACGGTCTACTTCAACCAGCCGGATCGGGGCAATATTACCTACAACACAAAGGTCTATTTCAAAATCCCGGCCATCGATAACGACAGTATCGGCAAGGGGGATATTTCGTTTGTCGGTACATTCTACTCCGACGGTATCTTCCCGCCGTTTAAGGCTGAGCTAAAAACCATGGCTGATAACACGCTCGGGTTTGTGCACAAGGCACCGGCCACCGGCTATCCGGTATACGGCAGCAAACCGGGACCGAATCAGTCGAACGTGAAGTTTACGGGCGAAATTAAAATGGACAAAAGCGGGCTGCGGTCGGAAGGTATGCTGCATCACCTGACAACCAACCTGACAGCAACCGGCATTTTGTTCATGACCGACTCACTGCTGGCATCCGGCGACAAGGGCGAAATCAAGGAAGGGCTGATCGGTAAAGGCTACTACCCGCAGGTGCAGCTGAATAACTACAGTATGAAGTGGTTTCCGAAGGCCGACAGTATGGTGATTATGACCCAGAAGAACAACTTCAACTTCTATAACGGGACAACCAAGCTGGACGGCAATCTGCTCGTTCGGGCAACGGGCCTTTTCGGCAATGGTACGCTGCGCCGGAATGACTCAGAGACGTTATCAGAAAGCATTAAGTTCAACAAAGAGGGTTTCTTTGCCGATAACGCGAAGTTCCGGATCGTGTCTGATGCAGCCCAGCGGAATGTGGCCAACAAACCGATTCTGTTAGGCAGTGCCGTCGATGTTGACTTTAATCAGGTTAAGGGCATTGTCAATGTGGCTATTAACCAGAAAAAGACGCAGAGCATTGATGACACCCTGCAATCAAGCATGGAGTTCCCGTATGCCGCCTACAAAACGAGCATCAGCCGTGCGCAGTGGAACATGAATGCCAAAACCATTGCGATGAAAGGGGATGTAAAAACGTCGACGTTTACCGGCACAAGTGATGAACTGGAAGGCTTGACCTTCAACGGGGCAGCGGCGATTTATGATATTGAAAAAATGACGCTGAATATCAGCGGCGTTCCGCATGTCAACTCGGCTGATGCACGGATTTACCCGGATAAAGGGCTGGTCTCCATCCGCCGGAACGGCGAGATGGCGGCATTGAAAAATGCCCGTATCGAGCTGGATACCATCACCCTGCACCACCGGATGAAAAACGGGAATATCCAGATTGTATCGAGAACCCGCTTCTCCGGCGATGCAACCTACCAGTTTGCCACCGCTGCGGGAGACACGGCGAATATCAAAATGGGTAGCTTCGAGCTGAAAGAAAGCATTGGCACACCAACCGCCCTGGCGTCGGCAAGTCCGTTGTCGGCCGCTGAAAAAGCGATGGTAGGGGATGTGAAGGAGACAAAGGAAAAAGAGAAAGAAAGCCGGTCGAAGAAGAAAACAACCAATGCGCCCGCCCGGACTTACTTTACCGTGGCCAGAGCCGAGATTGAGGAGAAGGACAACCTGATGCTGGCCCCGCGGATTGCGTTCAAAGGCGACATTGTGATGCAGGCGCCTGACAAAGACCTCGCACTCGACGGATCGATCAAGCCGGTGCTGCGGAAGCGGCAGGACCTGGTCAGCGGCTGGATTCCGTTCAAGGAAAAAGTCGTGGAGCGGATTGAGGTAAAAGTCGATAAAAACCTGAAAAATGAGGGCGATCAGCCGCTGGTAGCCGGTATCCATGCACGGGCAGACGGAACAGGTCTTTACCCGACGTTCCTGTCGCCGAAAGAAGATCCGAAGGATGCAGACCTGTTTACGGCAAACGGGGTGATGCGTTATGACGAAAAAGAAAAAGTCTACCGCATTGTACAGAAAGGCGCCGACGGGCTGGAAGATATCGAAGGCGCTTTTACCTTCAATGACCCCAAAGGCATCATGACCTTCAAGGGTAAGCTGGGCCTGATTACAACCACGTCGGAAACAAATCCGGCGGCACCGGCCCTGGTGTCGTCGGCAGGCGCGGCGCGGGTGAATGTGGATAGTGTGAAGTATGATATCAACGCTTTGCTGTCGTTTGCGTTCCCGGTTCCGGAACCGCTGAATCTGGCCATTGCCGACAAGATTGTCAAAACCAACCTTGACGAGAAAAACGATGATCCGGCCGATGACGACCTGAATGAGCTGGCTGATAAGATGATTCCCCTGATCGGGCAGAAAGAGACGGAAGCCTACCGTCTGAAAGCGCAGAATGCCCACGTACCGCTGGTACAGGCGTCGCCGAAGCTGAATACGGCGCTGGTGCTGTCAAATGTCAACCTGCGTTGGTCCGATAAGTTCAAGGCGTTCTACAGCACCGGTCAGCTCGGGGTGTCGCATATGAACAACACCGATATCAACGCGCAGATGGATGGCTTTGTCGAGATCCGGAAGACGGCCAACGGTGATGAGTTCAGTATCCTCCTCGAGGCTTCGCCGGATGTGTGGGTATTCTATGACTACAAACCGAGCGGTACGCTCTCGATTGTTTCATCGGAGCAGGAGATTAACGACCGTTTACTGGCCGGGTCAAAAAATACCGCCAAAGGTGCTATTGAGATTGTAGCGGGTGAGGCTGAAGAGAAAAAGCAGTTTATGGCGCTTTACCTCGACCAGTATAAAACGCGGCCGAAACCACAGCCGAAAGGCGCTAAAGTGGTGAAGAAAGACGCGCCGAAAGAGAAGAAGAAAGAAAAAGAAGAGAAGCAGGAAGGCTTTTGATCAAATCATTTTTAACTCCCCGAAAGTTTTAAACTTTCGGGGAGTTATTTTTTATACCATTACTTCCGTTCGCCTTTCGGAACGTACGTATACGTTCCGTGTTCAAGCTGGCGGGCGCGGTCAAACAACGTCAGCGCCTTCTGATACGTATCATCAACCTCACCGGCCACTTTGAAATATTCGTTATTCTGGCCATTGCGGTTGTTTCGCTGATAGAGGTAGCGCGCTACATAAGCTTTCAACTGCGTCCGGATGTATTCCTTCGAGCGGGCAAATTGAGCCGGATTGGGCTTAATGCCTTCAGATGAGGCCAGACTTACCAGTTTATTCAATTGATCATCGTCGAAGTTAACCGTCCGGTTAAACTCAGCAAATGGTATTTTCTCAAATTTCTTCCGGTTGTCATTGGCATATTCAAGCGCGTATTCCCGCAGCAGGTTTTTGCCAAACAACTGCGCTATGTATGGCGTTTGCCAGCTTGTATCGCGTGGTACAAAGTAGTCCGGCGTAATCCCGCCGCCACCGTATACTAACCGGCCCGCGTCTGTTTTGAACCGCAGTTTCGGATCATTCTTAATCGAATCGGCGATAAAGTACTCACCACGTTTCGAGCGGGCTTCCAGATCTTTTTCGTAATCACCTTCGTGGCCCGGCACATAGGGTTTCTGGATACTCCGGCCGCTCGGCGTATAGTAACGTGAGATGGTCAGGCGTAACTCCGAGCCGTCGAACAGTTGCACCGGCATCTGAACCAGTCCTTTTCCGAACGACCGGCGACCAACGATCAGTGCACGGTCATGGTCCTGAAGCGCACCGGCCACGATCTCCGATGCTGAGGCACTGCCTTCGTCGACCAGAACGATCAGCGGGCCGTCTTCAAACTGACCGGCAATGCGGGCAAATGTCTGGCGGTCGTAGCGACTGTCTTTGCCGTTGGTATAAACCAGCAGCTTGTTGCCACCGATAAATTCGTCGGCCAGGCTAGTAGCGCGGTCCATGTAGCCGCCAGGGTTATTCCGGAGATCAAGCATGAGCTGTTGCAGCCCCTGCTGTTTCAGAGAAGCCAGCGCCGTTTTAAACTCATCATACGTGGTTTCCGAGAAGCGGTTCACCTTGATATAACCCGTTTTATCGTCAACCATATATGCTGCATCCACCGAATAGGTCGGGATACGATCACGCACGACCGTTACGACTTTAGGCTTTTTTTCGCCACGGCTCAGGATCGTCAGCCGGACTTCGGTTCCCCGCCGGCCGCGCAGGGCCTGAAAAATAGAACCGTTGTCGACTTTATTACCCGTCAGCGCTTTCTCGTCGACTTTCAGGATTTTGTCTCCGCTCTGAATACCGGCCGTTTCCGACGGGCCACCTGCCAGCGGCGTTACCACATAAACGGTGTCCTTGTAAAGGTTAAACTCGATACCGATACCGTCGAATCCACCTTCCAGCTGCGTACGGGCCGCTACGGCGTCGTCCGGATTCATGTAACTGGTATGCGGATCCAGTTTTTCAAGCATTTTACCGATTGAATAGTCAACCAGCTCGTCGGTATTTACCGTGTCAACGTAGTTGTTTTCAATGAGTTGTAAGATTTCTTTGTATTTGGTGTAGCCTCGTCCAATGTTGTTGAGGTTCTTTGAACCTCCGAAAAAAGTAGCCCCGATAAGAATACCGCCAGCCATCGTAACACCCAGCATCATGGGTAGCCGTACGGTGGCTTTGTTGTTTTGTATTGGCTTATCGCGCTTAATGCCGAACTCCTCTTTCTCTGCCATAGCCCATTAGTAAATTAAAGTTGTATCCCTGGTTGTGCCTGACGGGTTTATGTTTATGGCGATAAGACAAAGCGTTCTTTACACCACACATACGCCGATAACGTATTACGAAAGGCATAATGTTTGCCAAAAAAAAGATTTTTGTAAAAAAAGTATGTGTGTGGAAGAAAGTTTACACAAAAAGGGCCAAAACCATGACAGATACAGATTTAACGGTATACTCACTTAGTGCCTGGTAAAAAAAGTGGGGAAACTACTGTGTAGCTTCCCCAACAACTCTGTTGATTTATCGCCAGACTCAGAGCGACTTTATCGGCAGGCTTTTCAGGTGCACAAAGAAATTACTGCCCCCTGCCTTACGCTGTACCGATGAGCCGATAACGGTCAGCGGGTTGTTGTTGCGGATACCGAACCGACCGCTGCCGGTTCCGCTGATTTGCTGAAGTGCCGTGCTCAGGAGGTCTTCGTTCACATCGCCCAGTGGTTTGAGGGTAATCGGTTCTTCGATCTCAACCGTTGGGGCAAAGCCGCCTGTATAGTCCGACTGGCCGAGGCTGTTGTACGCCTTTACGATAATCGGTTGCAGCCCCCATTTGATTTTGCCGGTATCGTCGGAGATCGTTGTCGAACCGACGTTTTTGCCATAGGTTGTCGAACCGATCGTAACCACAGACATGTATGGTTTAAGGCCGTTGATGATCAGTTCACTGGCTGATGCTGTCCAGTCCGTAGTCAGCACAAATACCCGGTTCAGGTTAGCGCCGATGCTTTGGGCTTTGTTCGTGAAATTGTTAACAAACACGCTGCTGCCATACTGGCTTTTCAGGTACTGGGTTACCTGCGAGTTGTATTCTTCATGAAAGAACTCTTTCGTGTTGTCTACATTTTTTCCGATCAGACTGGCCAGATTAATGGCCGACCGCTCGTCACCGCCGCCGTTGTAGCGCAGGTCAAGAATCAGTTCGGTGACACCCTGCGCCTTGAAACCGGCAAAGACCGCATCTACTTCATTATCATATTGTGTACCTGTGCTCCCGTAAGGAGCCTGCGTGAAGAGGTTATACACAAGATAACCGACTTTCTTACCATTGACGGTATAAACGGAATCCATAAAGACCGGATCTTCCTGAAAGGTCTCAGCCGTAACGCTGCGGGTATCATCCATATCAACCAGTGTGCTGTTGCTCACCTTTGCCAGTCCGAACGTAAACGACGTTTGCTGGAAGAGCAGAGCGTAGTAGTTCGTTTTCGTGAGTGAGGTGCCGTTTACCTTACTGATAATGTCACCCCGGACAAGCCCTGCCTTAGCTGCCGGTGAGTTAGGCAGCACATACAGGACCTGCGCGATAACTGCATCAGACCCTGACGATCGCAGATAAAGGTTAAATTCCATACCGGTTGTTTTGCTCTGCCCGCTCAGCTCTGCTTCAAGTGACTGGCTGTCGTCTTCAATCCACGAAAAGCGGTCGCCGTCAGGGCGCAGTGTGGCATCGTACTTATACAGAATCGAATCAAAGAAATCTGCCGGGGCAAGTGTTGTATCGGGTTTCGCCGGTAGTTTGTCGTTCCAGTAATACAGATCACGCATATTCGACAGAATCCAGTTGTCTACCAGACCATTTTCTGCCAATGCCGGATCCGGTGCCGGTGTGACCGCATCATCTGCTTTTTTGCAACCCGTTACTACCCATGTACTGATGGCCATCAACCCTAGTACCCAACCATGACGCAGTGAAAAGTTTGTGAGCATAAACTGTGATTATTTAGTAAACCAATAGAGCTAGTCAACTAGAGGAAAACACTGCCACGCAGTATTAACGCTCTTAAACCATTACGCTATTGGCTTACAGGTCTGTTGCAGGGGGTAAGTGAATTAATTCGCTTTTAATTAAAAAAGGTTACAGCATCAGACCTGATCCTGGTAGGCGACAAAGGCTTCGAGCGCATCGGGATTGCGCATGGTGTCTTTGGCCGCCACGAGCGATGGGTCTAACCCGGAAAGGATCTTTTTCACCGGCATTTCCATTTTTTTGCCGCTGATGGTGTACGGAATTTCGCGAACCGCAAAAACCGCATCGGGTACATGGCGTGGACTACATTGGGCCCGCAATGCTTTTTTAATCCGGTCAATGAGCTCGCTGTTCAGTGTCTGATCCGGTTTCAGAACCACAAACAAAGGCATGGCATATCCGCCGTGCTCCTTCTCCAGCCCGATCACGAGGCTGTCGGCAATTTCGGGCAACTGCTCTACAGCGCTGTAAATCTCGGCCGTACCGATCCGGACGCCGTCGCGGTTGAGGGTTGCGTCGGAGCGGCCGTAGATAATGACACCGTTGTGGCCCGTGATTTTGATAAAATCGCCGTGCCGCCAGACGTGCGGCCCGAAGTTGCTGAAATAACTGTCGGCGTAGCGCTGGTTATCTGTGTCGTTCCAGAAATAGATGGGCATAGAGGGCATCGGCGCCAGAATAACCATCTCGCCCAGTGCATCGCGGACCGGTTCGCCGGTCTCATCGAATGCATCGAGCTTACAGCCCAGCAACCGGCGTTGAATCTCGCCCCGGTAAACCGGCAATATCGGGCATCCCCCCACGAAACCGCTGCAGATATCCGTGCCACCGCTGAACGAAATAAGCCAGACATCTTTCTTTACGGACTGGTAAATCCAGTCGAATCCTTCGTTCGGCAGGGGTGAACCGGTTGATCCGATCGAACGCAGCGCCCCCAGCGAATGGGTTTTCGCGGGCTCAAGACCGGCCCGCAGCGATGCCAGGTAATATGCAGCGCCTCCTCCGAAATGGGTAACGCTGAGCTGTTCGGCCAGATCCCACAACACGTTCATAGTTGGGTAGGCCGCTGAGCCGTCGTACAGGACTAGTGTGGCCCCTACCAGTAGCGAAGCCACCGAGAAATTCCACATCATCCAGCCCGTTGTCGAGTACCAGAAATAGCGCTCACCTGGCTTAACGTCCTGGTGCAGCGCCAGTGTTTTCAGGTGTTCAATCAGGCAGCCGCCTACGCTGTGGGTGATGGCTTTCGGTTTGCCGGTTGTTCCCGACGAGTAAAGCACCCAGAGCGGATGCGAGAACGGAACAGGCGTAAATTCGAGGCCGGTATGGGGGGTATTCAGCACCTCCTCCCAGTTGATACTCCATTCGAGCCGGCTGTCAGGATTGAGGTACGGGAGCCAGACGACTTTTTCGAGCGTGGGCAGCTGCTGACGCAATTCCCGGAATGCGCTGATTTTTTCGATGGGTTTGCCGTTGTAGGTATACCCGTCGGCCGCGAAGAGTACTTTCGGCTCAATTTGCTGAAACCGGTCGAGAATGCTGCTGGTGCCGAAGTCCGGCGAGCAGCTCGACCAGATAGCCCCGACGGCGCTGGTGGCCAGAAAGGCTACTACCGCTTCCGGAATGTTAGGCAGTACGGATACCACGCGGTCGCCGGGGCCAACGTTGACGGAGCGCAGGTAGGCCGCCACGGCGGCTACTTCTTCTTCCAGCTGTACCCACGAAACAGCGACGGGCTGGAGACCGGCCGCCATTGTCCGCTCCGAATGAAAAAGAATCGCCGGCGTTTGCCTGTTTTTGAACCGGAATGCATGTTCGGCGTAGTTAACGGTTGCGCCGGTAAACCATTCCGTGCCGATCATGCCGTCGGGGTTGCGGTCCAGTACGTCCCTGTAAACGGAATGTGATTGTATATCGAAGAACTGATAAATGCTTTCCCAGAAATCCTCCAGGTCGGTAACGGACCAGTCCCACAGGTCGTCATAGTCCCGGATGTATAATCCCTTTTTGACAAAAAGCCAGTCCATGTACCGCTTCAGTGTCGAATTTTCGATAAATCGGCGGTCAGGCTTCCATAGATACGAAGATGTTTGTTTCTGTGTCATCTGCCGGTAGTCGTTAGCCCGAAAAGATGAGTCCTGCATGGGTTAATAAGTAAGCTAACAACTTACCACTAACGATTGCTACCCCTTCGGGATTGTTTTCAGGGAAAATTACGTTGTTAAGTGACGGGCATTGCAGGCGCCAAAATACGTAAATCAGGCTAAAAAGTAAGTACTGATGTCTGGTGTAGTAAATGTCTTTTTTTGATGCATGACAGGCTTTATTCCGGCATTAATCAGAAAAGCTGTAACTTTGCATCCCTTTTACAAGCTATAAGTAAAAACAAGCTGATAATCAGCAGATATGCATGTCGACAACAGTAACTATTACTGTACAATTCCATGAAACGAGATAACGACTTCGAAGGAAACGACCGCCGCGAGGGTGGACGTGGGAAATTTGGCCGTCGCGACGACGACCGCTTTGGCAATAACCGCCGTGGCGAAGGACGCCAGACCGGCGGACCGCGCCGGGATTCCGGCAGTACTGACCGTCCGCGCGGGGCGGGAGACGGCGAGCGCCGGTTCGGACAAAACAGACCATTTGATAACAATAACGATAAACCGCGTTTTAACCGCGACAACGACCGGCCACGGTTTAACCGGTCGGATGATGAGCGGGGAGAACGCCCACGCAGTGGCGGTTTCGACCGCAAACCATTTAACCGTGACGGCGGGGACTTTAAACCACGTTTCAACCGTGAGGAAGGTGACCGCAAGCCGTTTAACCGTGAAGAGGGTGACCGCAAGCCGCGTTTCAACCGTGAAGAAGGCGACCGTAAACCGTTTAACCGTGATGGCGGCGATTTTAAACCACGTTTTAATCGCGAAGAAGGTGATCGCAAGCCGCGTTTCAACCGCGAAGAAGGCGACCGTAAACCGTTTAACCGTGATGGCGGTGACTTCAAACCGCGCTTCAACCGCGACGGTGATGACCGCAAGCCACGTTTCAATCGTGAAGAAGGCGACCGTAAACCGTTTAACCGTGATGGTGGCGACTTCAAACCGCGCTTCAACCGCGACGGTGATGACCGCAAGCCGTTTAACCGTGAAGAGGGTGACCGCAAGCCACGCTTCAACCGTGAAGAAGGCGACCGCAAACCGTTTAACCGTGATGGCGGCGACTTCAAACCACGCTTCAACCGTGATGGCGATGATCGCAAGCCACGCTTCGACCGTGACGGTGATGACCGCAAGCCACGCTTCGACCGTGATGGCGATGACCGCAAGCCGCGCTTCGGCAAAGACCGTGACGAAAAGAAAGGACGCAGACTTGGTCGTCAGGAAGAGGCCGAAAACGGCCGTTTTTCGCGGGAACAGACTATGGACAGCCGTGAGCGCCGCGTAGGTAAGTTCGAAAAAGCACCGACGTACAACCTCGATGCGTTACGTGAAAAAATGCCGGCCGGTAAGAAAAAAGCCGCCGCCCGTGAAGAAGGTGGCAAAAAGACGGTCGATGACGGAACGGTACGCCTGAACCGCTATATTGCCAACGCCGGTATCTGCTCGCGCCGTGAAGCGGATGAACTGATTGCCAGCGGGGATATTTCGGTGAATGGCAAAGTCGTTACCGAAATGGGCTACAAGGTTAAGCCAAACGATAAGGTAAAGTTTGGTACAAAAAACCTGAACCCTGAGAAAACAGTATATATCCTGCTGAATAAGCCGAAAGATTATATCACTACAACTGACGATCCGGAAGAACGCCGCACCGTAATGGAGCTGGTAGCTGATGCCGGCCCGTTCCGGTTATATCCGGTTGGCCGTCTGGATCGTAACACAACCGGTCTCCTGTTATTGACTAACGACGGTGAGCTGGCGGAAAAATTAACGCATCCGTCTAACAACGTCCGGAAAATTTATCAGGCCGAACTGGATAAACCGCTGACCGAGGAGCACTTCGAGGCGATCCGCAACGGGATTGAACTGGAAGACGGCCTCATCAAGCCGGACGATTTAGGTATTGTTACGCCGGATGCGCAGGTGATTGGTATTGAAATCCACAGCGGCCGTAACCGGATCGTGCGTCGTATCTTCGAACACTTTGGTTATGAGGTAACTAAGTTGGATCGTACCACCTATGCAAGCCTGACTAAAAAGGAATTGCCACGCGGAAAATGGCGCTTCCTTGAACCAAAAGAAGTCGTTAAGCTGAAGTTTTTTTAAGGAGCCGCGTGCCCCTCTTCCATAAAGAGGGGCACGTGTATTGAAAAATCCATTACATTCGCTCCGAACTCTTCAAAACTGTCATTTCGAAGAGACACAAAACAAAAGGTAGGTTAAGTTAGTTGTTGCATGACAGGCACTTCTCGTCGTCGCGTATGTTAATCACTCCCGGTAAACTTTTAGCCACCATCAATACGCCCGAAGATCTCCGGCGGCTTGACAAAACAAAACTGCCGCAAGTCTGTGACGAGCTTCGTCAGTTTATCATTGACAACGTATCCGTTTATGGCGGTCACTTCGGTGCCAGCCTCGGTGTTGTCGAGCTTACGGTCGCATTACACTACATCTTCAACACACCCGATGACCAGCTGATCTGGGACGTAGGCCACCAGGCGTACGGACACAAGATTCTGACCGGCCGTCGGGATAAGTTTCATACCAACCGGTTTTATGGCGGGCTGTCGGGTTTCCCGAAACGGAAAGAGAGCCCCTATGATGCCTTTGGTGTAGGTCACTCCTCAACATCGATTTCAGCGGCGCTTGGTATGGCTGTGGCTTCGCAGCTGCAAAACCAGATGCACCGTCACCACATTGCGGTGATCGGCGATGGGGCAATGACCGCCGGTGAAGCGTTTGAAGGCATGAACCACGCAGGAGCTACCAACAGCAATCTGCTCATCGTGCTGAATGACAACTGCATGAGCATTGACCCGAACGTGGGAGCGCTCAAGGAATACCTGACCGATATTACCACCTCTCATACCTATAACCGGGTAAAGGATGAGGTCTGGAATCTGCTCGGTAAGATGAGTACGTTCGGCAAGAGCGCGCAGGAAATTGTGTCAAAGGTAGAGTCAGGCATGAAAGCTACTCTCCTGAAAAGCAGTAACCTGTTTGAATCGCTGAATCTGCGGTATTTCGGCCCGATTGATGGTCATGATATTGACCATATGACAAGCGTGCTGGAAGACCTGAAAAATATTCCCGGTCCCAAACTGCTGCACTGTGTAACGGTAAAAGGCAAAGGGTACGGCCCTGCCGAGAAAGATCAGACCAAGTGGCACGCGCCGGGTCTGTTCGACAAGGTGACGGGTGAGATTAAGAAAAAAGTATACGAAACGCCGCAACCGCCGAAGTATCAGGATGTTTTCGGACATACGCTGGTGGAGCTGGCGCAGGCGAATGAACGTATTGTGGGTGTAACACCGGCCATGCCGTCAGGCTCGTCGATGAACCTCATGATGAAAGCCATTCCGGAGCGGGCGTTTGATGTCGGTATTGCCGAACAGCATGCCGTGACGTTCTCGGCCGGTATGGCAACACGGGGCGAAGTGGTGTTCTGTAACATCTATTCGACGTTCATGCAGCGGGCCTATGATCAGGTCGTCCATGATGTCTGTATTCAGGAACTGCCGGTGGTATTCTGCCTTGACCGTGCCGGTTTTGCCGGTGCCGACGGTCCGACCCACCACGGTGCCTACGACATTGCCTTCATGCGGTGCATTCCGAATATGATTGTGGCGTCGCCGATGAATGAGAAGGAGCTCCGGAACATGATGTTTACGGCCGCCTCAGATACCATTCAGTCCGGCAAACAGGCGTTTACGATCCGTTATCCGCGCGGCGAAGGCGTGATGCCGAACTGGCGGACGCCGTTTGAAGAAATCCAGATCGGCAAAGGCCGGATGGTACAGGACGGTGAGGGTGTTGCCATTCTGACGTTCGGGCCAATCGGTAACTATGCCGTTAAGGCGTCGGCCATGCTTGAAAAAGAAGGCCTGCGGCCGGCGCATTTCGATATGCGTTTTGCCAAACCACTGGATGAAGCCTTGCTGCATACGATTTTCCAGCGCTTCGACCGCGTACTGACGGTTGAGGATGGCTGTCTGCAAGGGGGCTTCGGTAGTGCGGTCCTGGAGTTCATGATTGATCACGGCTATGCGGCCCGTGTAAAACGGCTGGGTATTCCGGATGCCATCGTCGAACACGGCGAACAGATTGAACTGCACCGGGAGTGTGGTTTCGATCCGGAAGGTATTGCTGAAGCCGTCCGTGAATTAATGTTTGCTGGTTCATCCGTCAGGATTTAATATTTCCGTATTTTAGGACAGGGTTAATGGTAACTGCTTCGGGCAGGTGCCGTTAATCCTGTTTTGCGTTTCTATACTAACCCAGACTTTATGAAAATCTTTAAATTTGGAGGAGCGTCTGTCAGAGATGCGGCAGGTGTACGCAATCTTGCCCGGATTCTACAGGCTTATCAGGGTCACCCATTGGTTGTGGTCGTATCGGCCATGGGTAAAACCACGAATGCGCTGGAAGATGTGGCCGCGGCGTATTATCAGGGTAATCCGGCAGAGGCCGTAAACCGGTGGCAGGCTGTCCGGTCATACCACAAAGCCATTATGCGCGACCTGGCGGGCGAAGACATTGCACAGACCTTCCAGATTGTGCTGGATTCGTTTGAAAAAGTAAAGACCTACCTCCAGCGCCCGGTCGAAGGCTCGTTCGATCAGGTGTATGACCTGATTGTTTCGTTGGGTGAACTTATTTCCACGCAAATCATTGCCGCTTATCTCCGTAAACTGAAAATGCCCGTCAGGTGGACCGATGCCAGGCTGCTGATCCGTACTGACGGTACGTTCCGCGAAGGTAAAGTCGATTGGGACGAGACCGAATGGCTCATTCAGGATTACAGTAAAAGCATCCCGTCCGATACCATCACCATTACGCAGGGATTCATGGGGCGTTCGGCAGACGGCAATACGACAACGCTTGGCCGCGAAGGCTCCGACTATTCAGCGGCGATTTTTGCCTACTGCCTGAATGCAGATGATGTAACGATCTGGAAAGACGTGCCCGGTGTGCTGAATGCAGATCCGAAATGGTTCGATGAAACGCAGCTTATTCCGGAACTGACCTACCAGGATGCCATTGAACTGGCGTATTACGGGGCCACGGTCATTCACCCGAAAACGATAAAACCCCTTCAGAATAAAAAGATTAAGCTCTATGTCCGGTCATTTCTGGAGCCTGCGGCACCGGGAACGGTAGTCGGGGAGTTTCACAATCACCTGTCGGTACCGTCCTTTATTTTCAAGGTTAACCAAACCCTGATTTCGCTGCATCCTAAAGACTTTTCGTTTATTGCCGAAGACAACCTGAGCCGGATTTTCAGCCGGTTTGCCGAAGCAGGCATGAAGATTAACCTGATGCAGAATACGGCCATCAGCTTTTCGGTGGTTGTGGATAATCATCCCGAAAAGATACCGGCGCTGATCGACCGGCTGCGCGAAGACTTCCGCGTAAGCTACAACGGCGGCCTCGAACTGATTACCATCCGCTATTACAATCAGGAAACGATTGACCGTGTCTGCGTCAACAAAAAGGTGTTGCTGGAGCAGAAAAGCCGCTATACTGTTCAACTGGTCGTCAAAGACCTGGGGTAAATTTTTGTTCTTTTTTGTTGCTGATGGTTCTGGTTGTTGCTGGTAGTTCTGGTTGTTGCTGTATTGTTCTGGTTGTTGCTGACTGTTCTTGCCAACCTGTGTCAACCATCAGAACTACCAGTAACCATCAGTAAATCAGCAACCTTAAAAGCCATCAGCAACTCAGTAACCATCAGAACTACTAACAACCTTGAAAAGGATCAGCAACAAAAAACTATAGCGTAAACCGCCAGTTGATACCGTGGTGGATGAGGAGAAAGATAAAGACGACTAGCCAGAGCACATCTACGAAGTGCCAGTATAAGGTTATAAGCCGGATTTTGAGCTGGTTAGGTGGATTGACACTGTAGACAAAAGCATCAATATACTGCCGGCGGCGGAGGGCTTCCGCAAAGGCAATGGTCAGGAAAATAAGTCCGATCAGGATGTGCAGCAGGTGCAGGCCTGACAGAATATAGACAAATCCACCCGCCGGATTTGCCTGTAGGCCAACCCCGGCCAGTACCATTTGCCGCCATCCCCAGGCTTGTAAAACAATGAACAGAATACCCAGCAGCAGCGTCATGCCCATGTAGGTACGATACATCGGAAAACGCTCGTTGCGGAATGCCTGATTGGCAGTATGTAAGGTCAGGCTGCTCAGCAGAATAACAACCGTACTCAGCAGAAAGACATTCGGTAAGGCCACCTGTTTCCAGCCGGGGCCACCGCTCCGTAAGAGATAGGTGGCCAGAAGCACTAAAAACAGGAGCACACTGCCGGCAATGCCCAGCCAGACCATGAAGCGGAACGGCTCCCGCCGTTTCGTGAAAATATTGCTCATCCTGAATACGAATGCCTTTTGCGCTCAGAGTAATTTACCCTGCCATATGGTATAATGACTGAATTGGCCGTTGAGTTCCGGTTGCTGTGCAAAGATTCCATAGATTGTAGATCCCGAACCGCTCATACTGGCATAAACTGCCCCAAGCTCATACAACGTTTCTTTTACCTCCTGCAACACTGGATAGCGCGGAAAAAGGCTTTTTTCAAAGTCGTTGACAACTGTGTGACGCCATGTTTCGACCGGCTGTTGCAGCAGCTGGTCCAGCGGAACGGCCGGTTGTTCGGGTTGTATACCAGCATACGCTTCAGCCGTTGAAATGGCCAGAGCCGGATAAATCAGTACAATATGGTAACCGGCTAAATTAACGGCAATTTCCTGAAAAACATCGCCCTTTTCAACACAGTAGAGAGGCCTGTTCTGAATAAAAAAAGCGCAGTCGCTGCCAATCGGCCGTGCATACGCTTCGAGTTGCGAAACCGACAGGCCTAACCCAAACCGCTCGTTCACCATTTTCAGCACAAACGCCGCATCGGCAGAACCTCCGCCCAGACCGGCACCGATCGGGACCAGCTTGTGCAGATGCAGGTGAACCGGTGGCAGATCAAAATCGGCTTTAAGGGCATTGTAGGCACGTACGCACAGGTTTTTTTCAGGAGGACCGTCAATCGGGATACCGCTCGCCGAAAACGCGAAGGTATCGGCCGGAATCAGTTCCAGCACATCGCCCCAGCCAACCGGGTAAAAGCAGGAAAGTAGGTTATGAAATCCGTCAGGACGCTTTTCGGTAATCTGTAAACCGATATTAATCTTGCTCGTCGGAAAAACGACCATAAAGGGTTACTGGCTGTTTAGCGGTTGTTGATTGAGAGAACAAACAAACAGACAAACCGCTAAACAGACAAGGATTATTTTATGGCTAATACTTTAAATTCGGTCCGGCGGTTGCGTTGGTGCTCTGCTTCGGTGCAGATAATTCCGTCGGTGCAGTTGTTGAGCAGCAACGACTCACCATATCCGTTGGCCACAATACGCTTCCGGCTGATTCCTTTCGAGACAATGTAGCTGGCTACAGACTGGGCGCGCCGTGTCGACAATGTTTTGTTGTAAGTAGCATCTCCCCGGCTATCGGTATGTGACCGGATTTCGATCACCATCGACGGATAGCGGCGCAGCGTAGCGACGAGTTTATCCAGTTCGCGTTGCGATTCCTGACGTAAACTGACTTTGTCGAGATCAAAATTGATTTCGTCGATTGGTACAATCTCGCCGAGGCCAAGCATCCGGAGGTCAGCCGATACCTCTTTCGGTTTCGATTTCTTCGGCAGCTTTTTGATCTTGCTGGTATTGGTACCGTATTGCTCCTTCGTGGCAATCAGGGTATAATCACAGCCTTCGACAAGGTTGAAAACGTAACTACCATCCGGCCCTGTGGTGGTGCTCAGAATCTGGCCGTTGCAGTCATTCCGCAGTTTTACCAGAACGCCTTCAATCGGTTTTTTATCTTTCTGGCTCCGGATTACCCCCCGAACCCGCGATGCGTTCAGGTTGATCTGGTTAGCCGAGGCCGACGTCGGATCGTCGAGTGTATCAATCAGCATCGTTGGCCGAGCCAGTGCCATTTCAAGGCGGCTGGGCTGATCATCGGTCAGGAAGCGGGTCGTAAACCCGATGGTGCTGCTGATGTAGGCGTCTTTCGAGGCCGTAAACATAAAGTCGTTATCGGCTTCCAGACATAATCTCAGCAAGCCGTTGCGGTCGGTGAATACCTGCTGGTCGGGGCGTCCTTCGCCGCGGGCTTTGATATCCACCTGCACGCTGTCGAGCGGCTGGTCAGTATCGGTGTCGTAAAGCCGGAGGGTCAGGTTCCGGCAGTTATACATGGAGCTTTCGCGGACGAAGCGGTAAATATCATCATTCCCATCGCGGCGGTTACTGCTGAAATAGCCCGACTGGCGGTCTCCTTTGGCAATGAGTCCGAAATCGTCCTGCGCCGAGTTGATCGGGGCGTCGAGGTGCTCAACGCTCCGGACGGTGGTACCGGCCATGCTGGCGTAGAAAATGTCAAGCCCGCCCAGTCCTTTTAGGCCGTCCGATGCAAAATAGAGGTTACCCGTTTCATCGACCGACGGAAACAGTTCGTTCCCCTTCGTATTGACACCCGGACCCAGATTGACCGGTTTCGACCAGGTACCGCCTTCCAGACGGGATACATAAATGTCGCTGCCGCCAAAGCCACCCGGCATGTCTGAGGCAAAAAACAACAGCCGGTCCGGATTCCCGTTCGGGTCTTTGCCCAGGCTCGGGTGACCAACCGAATATTCATCGCTGTTAAACGGCAGTTCCTCAATATTCATCCACTCGCCGTTCTGCTGAACAGCCGTGTACAGTTTCAGTTTATTAACCCCTTCGGTACTTTTACGGGCGCGGCCGCCATTGAAGTTATTCCGGGTAAAAATGACCCGTGAACCATCCTGATAGAATGTGGCGGGCCCTTCGTGGTAACGGGTGTTCAGCGACTGGCTGAAGCGTTGTGCCGGATTTTTAGGCCGTGCGTCATACCCGAGGCCTTCGCTGATGTTGATACCGCCATCGTAACTCATCACCGTGCGGGAGTCATTGGCCGTAGGGCGGGTGTAGTCGTCTACCCCGTTGCGTTTGGTATTTTTGACGCGGTCGTTCTGGCCTTTACTCGTCGTACCATCCGCATTGATTATTTCGGCAACTTTGAGCTGATTCCGGTTCGGCACATAAAACAGGTCGAGGTAGCCTGAGCCCCCGCCGCTGCCGGTCGTTTCAATGGTTGAGCCGCCTTTGCTGCCCGCGACATAAACCAGACCGTCGCGGTAGAATGCAGGACTGAATTCTTCGTTCCGTGTATTCAGGGCGAGGTATTCAAGCCGGTACTTTACGGCCTCCTTACGTTTGCCCTTATCACCGACAATGATTGGCTGTTCAGCTGCCCGCTGGGCGATAACTGTTTCCTTTAGTTTTAAATAGCGGTCATATTGTTCCTGGCCTTCCGCGAGTTTACCGTTGCCGGAAAGCGTCTGGGCAAAAGCCAGTACCCATTTAGCGTCCGGATTCGGGTTGGCGTCCAGTAACGTCCGGTACGTTCGTTCTGCTTTGGTGAGGTCACCGGCCTGCTGGTAGGCGTAAGCCAGCCCGCTGAGGGCATTATTACGTTGGGCGGTGGTCAGGCGGCGGTCTGTCTCGTCCAGTAATTGCGAATAAATCTCAATGGCACGGCCATAGGATTTCCAGCTGGCCAGACGGTCTGCCTGACGAAGAAGGGAGTCCGGCGTAACACGTGGCCCCTTGCTTGCTTTAACACCGGGCTTATCCCCGATTGACGTAGATGCAGTCCGGCCCGGGTTTTTATGCGACAGTACTCCCCGGCCGGCCGGTGTCCACGACACCAATCCCACCAGGCAAAATACGCCCATTACGAAACCGATTACTCCGAGCTTATTCATGCGTGTTGCACAAAATTAATAGTTGTCTTGTACGACGAACGAAATATTTCTATAAAAATTATAGACTATTCGGCGCTTACCATTTTGTCTGTTTTTTGCCCGAAAGGGCTAATTAACTCACCTGAAAGGCATTGCCGGTCAGGAATTTTTATCGGTTTATGGTCATAAACCGGGTAAACTCCCTGCCATTGCTCAGCCGGACAATGTAAAAATACGTGCCGTCCGGTACACCGGCACTGGTACTGCCAACGCCCTGATTGGGCTGGCCATCCCAGTCATTCCGGTAATCCTGACTGCGGTAAACGATATGTCCCCAACGGTTAAAGACTTCCAGATCAACGCGGACACCGGCCGGTACCTGCTGAATCACAAAGCGGTCGTTGACTCCGTCGCCGTTAGGGGAGAACCCTTCCGGAATAAATACGGAACTGCCTTCGGTTGATGCCGCATGCAGGGTGATGACGGTTGGTTCGTCGTTATCGCCGGGGTTACCGTTTCGGTCAGGGTCCGGGCTGGTACCATTTGTTGATTTGTCGCGGCAAACCATTCCGTTCACGTCCGTAGCGGTGGCCCATGCACTGTTTTCAAACGTCAGTGTGTTGGCCTGGCCAATATCGATGCCGGCTGTCAGGTAAATCGTGTGACTGGCACCGGCGGCCAGTGTGTTATTAGCGGCCAGTAGCGTAGTATCGGCATTCTGACCCGTAAAGCCGGCAGCGGTTGTCCAGCCGGCGTCGGTCCGGATTGTTACGCTCCGGATGACCGCTCCGGACGCTGCGAAGGCACGGGTCAGGTTGTCAGAAACCTGCACATTCGTTAACGTGTTTTTACCCTGATTGGTTACCGTCAGCTGGTAGGCGACTTCGACTACACTATTGCTGACCCAAATCGGGTCAAAGGCTTTTTTGCTGAGCCCGATCAGTTCTGCTGACGGGGCATTTTGCGCCGGAATGGTGGCTGTCAGCTTAGTGGTAGCACCGGTACACGGGCCGCTGCCGTCCGGATCGGGCGTTGATAGGGTAAACTCGACGGAGCCGCGTTGCTGGTCAGCATCCGAAAACAGATAACGGGTTGTGAGCGCTGCCGGGTCAACGATCAGTCCGCTGCCGGTTGTTTGCCAGGTGAGCGATTGGGCCGTACCCCGCAGCTGAGCCTTTACGCGGACCGCCCGCGACTGAAAATCCAGGCTATCAACCCAGGCAACGATTCGGGCCGGATTGCTGATACAGACCGGAATGGCATTCCGGCAGGCCGAGATAACGGCCGTGACGGCAACCGGTTCACTGTAGCACCCGTTATTGTCCTGAAAAATAATGTAAAACGTGCCGCTTTCGACCGCAGTCGGTGACTGAACGGCCGGTGCATTGGCCGACGGACCGGTGCGGAAAAGCCAGCTGCCTTTCAGCGTTGCGGCCGGTGATTCCTGAATGAGCCGTGATAAGTCGGCGGTCTGATACGGGCAGCCGTTTTGGGCCAGGGTTGCAACAGCAGGTCTGAACGCAGTGCTTTGCACCTGAATGGTCTGCCGCTCGCTGCTGTCGCTTTTACAGGTACCGATCCGGCAAATGGCGCGGTATACGGTAGTTTGCGCCGGACTGACCATCCGGTTATTGCCGGTATAGCCATCTGACCAGACAGTGCTGCCGGCACAACCGACAGCCGACAACTGTACCGACTGACCGGCACAGATCACCGGTTTATCTGCCTGAATCAAGGGCCTGGTCGGGGTCTCAATCCGGACAAGGGCCGGAAGCGACGGAGTGCTGATACAGCCCGACTCCCGGCAGCTGGCCTGATAGGCTCCGGTTTGTGCAGGTTGTACTGTGAGTGTATTGCCCGAACTGCCGTTTGACCAGAGAATGGTACCCGTACAGCCGGTAGCCGATAAAATAACATTGTCGTTCGGACAGGCAATCGTATTATCCGGCGTGATTACCGGTGCTTTCGGCGTATTTACCGTGATGGTATACACTTCGGCAAAGCAACTGATACACCCCTTCTGAAGGCGGCAGATAGCCGTATATTTTGTCGTGCGCTGCGGACGGACTGTAATGGCAGGTAAGGTATCATTGGTACTCCAAACCACCGTTCCGATGCACCCCAGGGCGGTCAGCCGGACCGAATCACCGCGGCAAACGGCCGAAGCCGACCCCTTGATTACCGGCGGCGTTGGCGGTGCCGGACAGGGAGACGTCTGCGCAGGGGCATTGGTTATGCCGAGGGTGCTGATGAACCCGAGCAGCATAAGCCAGTGACTGAGTATATGTAATGGTTTCGGTAAAAACTGTGTCATGCAGCCCAACAAAAAAAAGTGAGCGAAATAAAACGATAACCGTGCCTCAACGGTACCTTCTTTTATGTCGAAATTCATGCCAACTCACCAAAAAACTATTTTTGAGCGATTTCGGCATGACTTAAGCCTCCGGAATAGATCGAATGGTGTTACTAAATTTACATATATATAAATAAAGGCACGCTGTTATTAGACTCCACCGGCGTTATCATAAATCATGCCATATTGCACTTACTGAATTTTAAGTAATACGTAGCCCGGGGCTTTAGTGGGTTTTCTGTCCGGAGGTTGTATACTTAAAAATAGTTTTCGTAAATTGTTTTTTATTAGAACCAACAAACCATCCTTTCATGAAGAAATATCTGCTAACCGCCTTTGTTGCGATGCCCTTCCTCGTTTCGGCTCAGGATAAGGCCTATACGATTAAAGGAAAGATCGGCACACTGACGTCACCGGCAAAAGTGTATTTACGTTACGTGGCTGCCGGAGCAGCCAAAACTGACTCAGCAATGGTTCAGAACGGTGCTTTTGAGTTCAAGGGAAGCGTCGATAGCCCGACCAGAGCCAGCCTGCTGGTGGATGCTAAAGGCAAGGGCATGCGTCAGATCAGCCCGTATAATGTTATCGGAATTTATCTGGAGCCCGGTACCATCTCGGTGGCCAGCCCTGACTCGGCGGCCAACGCTGCTGTTACAGGTACACAGATGAACCTGGATAACGAAAAGCTGAAGGCGTCTCTGAAGCCATCGAACGAAAAAATGGATAAGCTGATGGCAGAGTACCGTAGTGCTACGCCTGAGCAGCGGAAATCAAAAGAATTTGAGGCCGATATTGATAAGCGATACGAAGCCATCCAGGCCGAACAAAAGGCCGCCAACGGCCAGTTTGTGAAAAACTCGCCAAAGAGTCTTGTCAGTCTGGACGCGCTCCGGTCGTATGGCGGCATGGTGCCTGAATACGGTGATCTTGCTCCTTTATACAACGGCTTGTCTGACGAAGTGAAAAACAGCACGGCCGGTAAAGACTTCGCTACGTCGCTGGCGGCCATTAAAGCTACATCGCTTGGAGAGGTTGCACCTGACTTTTCGCAGGCTGATACGCTGGGTAAAGCGGTTGCACTCCGTGATTTCCGTGGCAAATATGTACTGGTTGACTTCTGGGCGAGCTGGTGCGGACCTTGCCGCGCGGAGAACCCGAATGTGGTGAAAAATTTCCACCAGTTTAAAGGTCAGAACTTCACCGTATTAGGGGTGTCGCTTGATCGTCCGGATGCTAAAGAGGCCTGGATGAAAGCCATTCATAAGGATGAACTGGCCTGGACGCACGTATCAGACCTGAAATACTGGAACAACGAAGTGGCAAAACAATACAATGTGCGGGCCATTCCGCAAAACTTCCTGATCGGGCCGGACGGTAAAATCGTGGCCAAGAATATCCGCGGCGAAGAACTGGGCAAGAAACTGGCCGAAATTCTGCCGGCGAAGCCTTAACCGGCTGCCGGATCCTTGATGTCTGATAGCTTAATGCTGTAAAATGGATAATGAATAGTGGCTGGTGGAAACCGGAAGCCCATTATTCATTATCCATTTTACATTATTCATTAGCGCATATGGAATCTCAGGCTATTCTGCATCTACTTAACAGAAGGCCTTCGTTCACGAATCTACGATTGCAGTTATGTTTTTTAAACGGTTCCGGAAACCACGTCTGACCACGGATGCAGAATTTGTCGCCGCCTACAAGGCGTCCGGCGATCTGGAATTGCTGGGCGAGCTCTATGAGCGGTATATGGATATGGTTTATGCGGTCTGTTTTAAATACCTGCGTGATGAGGAAGAGAGCAAAGATGCCGTTATGCACCTGTTTGAACAGCTGGCAACAGATTTGAAACGACATGAAATCCAGAACTTCAAAAGCTGGCTGCACACCGTAGCCAGAAACCATTGTCTGATGTATCTCCGAAGCCGGGAGGCCTCACTGCTGAAGGTGAACATGCCGGATGATGAGCGGGATGAAGATGCATTGGTAGAGCAGCAACTGATGGTTGCCGACGATGAATACGCACTGGAACTGGAACAGAACCTGACGCAGATGACCGGCTGTCTGGCGAAACTGCCGCGGGATCAGCAAACATGCCTTGAATTGTTTTATCTTCAGCAAAAATCGTATGCTGACGTAGCCGACCTGACGGGTTTGTCGCTTAAACAGGTAAAAAGCAACCTGCAGAATGGCCGGCGGAATTTGAAAATTTGTCTGGAAAAGACGGCTGGGAAATGAGTAATCAACTGACTATACACGATTTACATGCGTATCGGGCCGGTTTGCTGAGCAAATCCGAACAGCACCGGATCGAGCGTGCATTGCTCGAAGATCCGTTTTATGCCGATGTGCTGGAAGGGCTCGAAGCCTTGCAGCAGGCCGGTACATCGCTGACTGAACAAACGGCTGAGCTGAAAGAAGCACTGCACGAACGTGTGCATGCCTCCGCCACCAAGCAGCGGCTGATGCCGCTTTGGGTGACCTCGGCGGTTGCATCGATTCTGCTGATGCTGGCGGTAGCGATCTACATGATCTTTTTCTACAAACCGCCCTTCAAAGCCGTTGACCCGACTAAGCCAATGGTGTTTGAAGTAGAACTGATGCCGGTGCATGAACAGAAACTGCCTGAAGTGTACCAGCAGGAGTTTGCTGCCTTTGTTAAGAAAAACCGGCGGCCTGACGTAACAGGAGCGGGTCAGGTAATTGTTGACCTGACGGTGACCGGACGCGGTGCGATTGACGCAGTAGCGGTCCGTAAATCACTGGATGCGGTACACGATCAGGAGGCTGTACGACTGGTACGGGCTTTTCAGAAATGGCCGTCCGGAAAACAGGAAGTACGCATTGACTTCCCTTGAACAAAGCGTTGCTGTTTTGTATGCGATAAGTACAATTAGGTAAAAAAAGCGGGCCGTTTACGAAAGTCTTTTAAACAAATGAAACATTTGTATTCGGCTGGCGTTTACCCCGCAGTACCTAATACATTTCGTACCTATGTTTAATACAATTTCTCAACGGCAATCGCCGACCTCTTTTCGACTACTACTGGCCACTTTAGTTTTATTATTTGTTTGTTACTCAAGAACATATGGTCAGCAGCGCTGGAGCGCAGGTCCTCGTGTCGGCGTAAATTTTTCAGATTTAATTGGTGATGTACAAAATCGCAAAGGCATGTTGCCGGGTCTTTCGGCCGGTCTGGGTGTGATGTACAGTGATTATAGCCGGTTTGGTTTAGCGGCTGACGTATTGTTTTCGCAGCGTGGTGCCAAGTTTGAAATCCCTGTCGGGAATGGGCAACTCGCCTTTAATCAGCGGCTTAATTACATTGAAATTCCGATTACACTGCGTTACTACCTGAATGATGCCGGTAATTTCCGGCCAAACGTCTACTTTGGTCCGTCGCTGGGGCTTATGCTGAAAGGTAAACGTGTGAACCAGAAACTGAATGGCAATGATATTGCCGATGCTGATAACAGTCGTGATTTCCGTCCGGCCGATCTGGGCGCTACGGCCGGTATTCAGTTCAACTTCCGCGCCGGCAACCGGCAGCGGTTCACGATTGATGCGCGGTATACCTATGGCCTGACAGACATTTCGGTGCCTGCGGAGCGTATGCAGAATTCATTTATTACCGTCGGGCTTGGCTACAACTGGGGCATTGGCCGCGAATACACGCGCCGTGACCCGAAAATCCGCCAATACCGTCGCTAGTGTTTTATCATTCCGACGAAGGAGAAATCGTTGCCGCCTCCGGAAAGTACAACGTTTCTCCTTCGTCGGAATGACGAATCAACGGAAGTTGAGATAAACTTCAACGCCGTAATACCGTGGCCGGCTCCACGCAATCTGATCGCCCCAGTCATACTCCCAGCCGTGCTGAATAAACAGCTTGTTGGTCAGATTCTTTCCCCACAACGCAATACTCCATTTTCCGTTACGCGGTGCCAGTGAAATCCGGCCGTTCAGAATCGTAGCGGCTTTCCGTGCAATAACATCAGCGTTGGAAATGTCGTTAAACGCCTTGCCGGTATGGTTAATGTTCATGCCGAAAAACAACCGCATCTGCTCGCTGACCGGTAAGGTATATTCAGGGGCCACCGAGAATGTAAAATCCGGTGCTTTCAGCAGCCGGTTGCCCGCATAGTTGACCGGTCTGCCTTCCTCATCGGTCCCGAACGGAAAGTCAATGTACCGGAAGTGCAGATAGCCCATTGATACATCGGTCCGGAAGTTTTTCAGCATCCCCGAAAATTCAGTTTCTACGCCCCAACCGCGTGTTTTTGGCGCATTAGCCACCCGTACGCGGGTACCCTGATCCAGTAATTCCTGCTTGTTGAAATAGTCGGTATAAAATACGGCCGCATTAAACCGTGTGCGCTCGCTGAAACGCGATTTAAATCCGAGCTCATAGTTGTTCACAAACTCCGGTTTAAAGACCAGACCCGTGCCTTCGGGATCTCTGGTGACCGAGGTATTGAAACCGGCCCCTTTGAAACCACGGGCAAATTTGGCATACCCCATCAGATAGGGCGAAAAGCGGTAATCGAGGCCGAGGTCGTACGACAGCGCCGTATTAGTGGCTTCCCGCCGTATGGGCTCCGCTTTCGACCCGACATTAACGGCATAAATATTAATCAGCTCAAACGGCACCCCATTGACATACTGGTTCCGGATCCGTTGCCAGTAATCCAGCTGCCGTTTTTCGGAGGTAAGCCGCAGCCCGAACGTTAACCGTAGCTTTTTAGACAACTCATACGTTCCCGAACCAAATGCCGCCAGACTCCGCGAATGAATGAGGCTGTTGGTGGTGTAGCCTTCACTGGTAAATAATTGTCCGTCCGGAATTGGCCCGCCCTTCATTTCTTCGCCGATGAGCATAAAATCTTTTTCGAGTGTGAAGGTGTCAATAGCGGCAATCTGTTCGGTCAGGAAATAGAGCCCGCCGATGTACGCAAACTTCTGATCACGGGGAGAGTGGATGCGGAGTTCCTGACTGAAATTTTTCAGTTTTTGGGTGCGGCCCCAGATGGATACATTGGCCCGTGCCACATCGTTATCGCCGAAGTACTCATCAACCGAATTATTGAAGGCCGTAATCGAGGTCAGCGTGTTGCGGCCAAGTTTAAATTCGCCTTTGGCCACGGTTCCGTATTGATTGCGTTGAAAAGTATTCGGTACGCTCTGATTCGTGTGCAGGCCTTCGTCGGCCGGGATACCCAGTGGTTCGTAATCGGGCTTGCCGGCGTATACGAACGTGTTTTCGGCGTTGCCGTCCTTACCGTAATAGGCCCGCAGGGTTACGGCAATATTCGGGTTCGGCGTGTAGAGGGCCGATGCCCGGAAGCCGTAAAAACTGGTTTTGTTCGTGGCCTGAATAGCGGGTACCTCGTCTTTGATATAGCCCTGCCGGCTGGTATAGGCACCGGTTACCCGGAGTGCCAGCTTGTTTTTAATGAGTTCGCGGTTGATTTTAGCACGGGCCTGAACGAAATTATAGTTGCCGTAGTTAAGCTCGACCTGTCCGTTGTTGGCCAGTTCCGGCTTTTCGGAGACCACATGGATAACGCCGCCGATAGTGTTTTTACCGAACAATGTCCCGTGCGGACCGCGCAGCACCTCAATCCGGTCAATATCCATCAGGGTAGAGTTAAAGGCAAAACTCCGCGAGAAATAAACGTCGTCTATATACAGCGCTACCGTTGATTCGAAACCCACGTTATCGAACACCGTTGACAGGCCCCGGATGGAGAAGGAGACCTGCGAATTGAGCCAGGAATCGGTAATCAGGTTTGGTACATTATTGAGCGATTCCATGGTGTTATAAACGCTCCGGCGCTCCATATCCCGCTGCGAAATAACCGAAGCGGCCACCGGTACTTTTTGCAGATACTCTTCAACGCGGTTGGCGCTTACCACAATGTCTGACAACTGCATGTCGTTGCTGATCAGCCGGAAGTCAATGGTCTGCCGCCGGTCGGGCGTCGGGCGAACGGCTCTGGACTGGTCTTTAAAGCCGATAAATCGTACGACCAGTTCGGACGGCTGGCTGATACTGAGCCGGTAACGGCCAAACTGATCGGTAATGGTACCGCGGTTAGTGCCCTTGATAAAAACAGATGCGCCGACGAGCGGTTCGTCATTGGAAGCCCGTGCTATGCGGCCGGTAAGGATAGTGCTGGTCTGGGCCGTTGCGTGCTGCCAGCTGAGGATGCCGGGCAATAGAATGCAAAGGATACGGAAACAGCGTACTGTGTTACGGAAAGGATACGGTAAAGCTACATTCATGGGGATAGCATCAGAAAGAGGAGAGAGAACGAAGGGTTATTTATCGGAAGTGCCCTGTAGCTTACCTTCCAGGAGCCGGAATGTTTTTTCGCGGTACAGCCTGATTTTTTCCTGATCATGCTGTTCTTCAAACGGTTTATTGCTGTACCGGGTCTTTTGCAGCAGGCGGGTGTCGCCGAAAACAATGCATTTCTGCGGGTCGTAAAGATGGGGCTTAATCCGGATTTTCAGTTCCAGGATGGTATCCAGCGTTTTGTCGAACACCCACCACGCTTCGGCCTGATCGTTGAAATTACGGGTGATCTGGATTTCGTCATCTACCAGCGCATCGTCGTACTGAAAGCCTGATCCTTCTTTCGAAAGGCTCTGTACGAACTGCTTCCGCACATCATTGGCAGAGAAGTTATACACCCTGACAATTTTATCGTCGATCAGGTTTTTCTTATCATACTCAAGGATGCTGATTTTCTGGTTGGCGGCTTTCAGTTCATCGGTTTGGCGGGCAATGATCTGCTCCAGCCGCCTGGTTTCCTGAACCTGATTACTCAACTGGTGCTTCAGATCATTGATGGCCTTATACTGCGCCTGAATACTGTCGTTGCGGGTAAGAATGGTTTTCTGGAGGCCGGCGACGATGTTTTGCAACTGTACTTTTTCGGAGCCTGCCTGACGAAGGGCGATGCGGAGGTTATTGTTTTGCTGGGTTAGTGTGGCTAGCTGCTTTTTCGAATCTTCGGCGGGAGGAGTAACCGGGGTTTGTGCCCTTGTACTCCTGCCACAAAAGAGAACCAAAATTAAGATTAAGAAAGCTTTACGGTCCATAAGGGTACACATTTTTTATAATGGTAAATATAGACGAACTTTCAAGTATTCAATCAAGACAAACTATAAAAAAAATTAAGAGGATTGGCGTATTTGTACGTATAGAGTAACTTGTTGGTAAGTTTTTGATTACTAACGACTTTGAAAGGGGCGTTTTCGGTGGGTTCTGCGAAAACAGGCATCGCAAAATGCAGGTCACGGCAGCTCTGTTCGTAGACCTCCCGGCGGGTCGGATGCAGGGGGGCAACGACATTGTAGGTGCCGGTCAGCTGCTTCCGGAGCAGGGCAGCAATGATCCCGGCGGCATCATCCCGATGTATGTAATTAACGGGGACATCGCCGGTCGTAACGGTCTTGCCGGCGACATACTTGCCGGGTATCCGTTCGTAGCCCATCAGCCCTCCGCAACGCAGAACGGTCACCATGCGGTCGCCGGACTGGTCCAGCCATGTTTGCTCGGCGGTAACCAGTGCCGGAGCGGCCGATTCGGCGGGCAGCACTACATCGGCTTCGGTAACCTCACGGTTTAGTTCCGGGTACACCGACGTAGAGCTGATGTAAAGTACCTGGTTAACGGTTGACCGCCTGACGGCCTGCGCCAGCCGGCGGATCTGTTCCGGATGAAAATCGTCGCCGAACTTACCGGCCCGCGGCGGAATATCCACGATGAGAATATCCGTGTCCAGCAAGGCTGCCAGCTCGCCCACCGGCTCCGGATTCAGCTGTAGCAAGTGGGCATCGATGCCTGCCTGCTGTAGAACAGGCAGTTTTTCGGGCGTTGTGGTGCTGCCTTTTACAAGATAGCCTTCCTCAATAAGGAGTTTGGCCAGTGGCAGGCCAAGCCAGCCGCAGCCGAGGATTGAGACGGTTTGCATAAGTCGTTATCGGGTTAAGTACGCCATGACCGGTAAGACAGTGAACGAGTCGGATGCGTAGTCGAACGTCCGGTAAGAGTCGGTTGTGTATATGGCGTCAATACCGGCTAACGAAAAGCCCTTGCTGAAAATTCCGTGGCTGACGATCAGGACAATCCGGCCGGCGTTGTGGGTTTTCAGTGCTTCGGCAATGCCGGTAAAGGTGCCGCCACCGTCGCAGATGTCATCGGCGATATAACAGGTTTTTCCACCCAGATCATCTGCAAATACTTTAAAACCAGACAGCTTTCCGGTTTTTACGTCGCGTGATTTAAGGCATTCAACAACGTCATCGGCTCCGATCACCTGTGCTACCTCATGCACTTTTTTCAGCGCACCGGCATCCGGCGAGACCAAACACCAGGCATCTGCCGGATAACGGGCTTGATCTGCCTGAATGGCATCACGGACAAACTGAATATTGTCAATAGCATAACTCCGGTCGAGCAGGGCAGTCGAGACGTTGGAATGCGGATCAAAAACCGTGACACGATGAAAGCCGGCCATATTGATGATATTGGCAATGACCCTGAGCGAAAACGGTTCGCCGGTAGTCATGACCCGGTCCATACGGGCGCCGAGCAAATAGCTGATCACCAGATGAATGCGCTCAACGCCTGACGTGCTGAGCGTTTGCTGCGCCAGTAAGGCTACCAGCAAATCGTCTGAATTAGCGATGCGGGTGATAATCCGGCAGTTGTCGCGGTTATCCGGCAGACGCTCCGGTCTGATCCGGAGGTGAGGCTGGCCGTCCGGGAAGGTAAACCGCTCAAAAGCGATGTCCGACGCAGCCGGGTCGAGTAAGTTAAGGGTAAGCATCGTTTGTTGTGGTTAAAGCTGGTCCAGCAGCCGGGTACGTATCTCGTTTACTGTCTGATCGGCCAGCAACCGGCCGTCGCGGAAAACAGATCTTAATTCACCTGTTGCTTCTTCTTCCCATGTGCATTGGTCTTTGAGGACCAGTTTACCGGTGGCCGGATCGCGGTGCACGGCCAGCAGGCCACGCGCCGAACGCTTGGTACCGTCGTCGGTTTTGGGGTCTTTAAAAATGTCGCGGCCAACGTGATTCACCTCGCCATAGGTAGCTTTCATGGCAAAACCATAGGTATCCCGCGTGACGTACTCGTAGGTGTAAGAGCCGATGCCGAGCACGACGTTATAGCTGGCAAAGCCCTTTTGGGCCAGCCCCTCCAGAATACGCAGCTGCCGTTCGGTGGTGATGCTGTCGCCGTAAATCAGGCCAATGTGCGGGTCAAGGAGTTTATAGCCGGTTTCGGTCAGGCTACCGCCGAAGGTTTCCCAGAGGCAGGCAACGGCGCCCTTGTGCTGCGGTGTACCGGCGGGTGCGTCGGGGTCACCAACGATGATCTTTACCGGATCGCCGCTGTCGGGCCGGATCACTACCTTACCGTCGCGGCTCAGAATCGTTTCTTTCAGCTCAGGCAGAAAGCCGGTGATCACCTGCCAGAAATCCCAGGTGTCTGACACAATCGATATAATGCCGGTTGGGTAAACCTCCGTGATCAGTCGGGTAAAAGTACCGATCTCGTCGTTCTGCGTACCCATGCACATAACACTGTGTTCGGTGGCGGCAACCGAACCGCCGACCAGCTCCTGTTCGCAGTCGGCGTTGTAGTAGGTTTCCAGAAAGTCGATGGCCGGAATGGTATCGGTGCCGGTGAAGGACAGCAGGTGGGCCGCCCCGCTCATGATCGCATCTTCAACGCCCGACATACCACGGAATGAGAAATCATGGCCCTGCCACGGCACAAAGCTCATGTCGCTGCCTACGGTTCGGGCGGCGTATTGCCGGAACACGCGCAGGTACTGAAACGCCGTTGTTGCCGACGTACAGGGTTTCCAGAGAATAGTGCTCATCAATGTTTCGAGCATGTTAGTTAACCAGAAAAATTCAGGCCGCGTATTCCGGATGGTCAGCACCGGTACGCGCATCGGGGTCAGCTGGCCTTCGGGTAACGCCTTGATCTCAAGCGGCAGGTAGCCAAGATCGTGCAGATCGGCAATGTGCTGGTACGAAATGCTGCTGGGGCCCAGGTAATTGTCAATGCGGCGGCGGTACTGCGCCATTACCTCGTCTTTCGGGCGCTGAAAAAACTGCTCGTTGAATTGCCGGATCAGGTACTCTTTCAGAAAATACTGCAATCCGAAGAACACAATCTCCTGCGTATCAGCAACCCTTGACTTGCGGGGTGTCAGGTTTGAATAAACGAGCGTTGTTCCGTCCGGATACTGAAACTTGTGGCCAACTTTGTAGCCGTCTTTCAGCAGAATAGGTAAGGTATTCATAACAGTGTCTGGTTAAATTTTAAACTGAAAACCACTTTTGACTAATGCATCGTACCGTTCCCGGTCAAATTCGAACAGTTCGGGCGCGCGGTTTTTTTCGCCGAGCCGTTTCTGACCGGTAGGTTTTAAGATGCCGCTCGCGGTGATTTTCTTGTGAAAATTGCGCCGGTCAAGCCTGACGTTGAGTATGCATTCGTATAAGTCCTGTAATTCGCTGATGGTAAATTGCGGGTTCAGTAGCTCAAAACCAACAGGTTGGTAGGTGACTTTAGCCTGTAGCCGCTGGATGGCGGTCTGCAAAACGTCCTTGTGGTCGAACCCAAGGGCAGGCAACTGACTGACCGGAAACCAATTAACATCGTTAGCCATTTTTCCGGTTGTCAGCTCAACGTGCTCTGGGTTAATCAGCGTGTAATAGGTCACCGACAACACCCGCCCGCGCGGGTCGCGGTCAGGTCTGCCAAACGTGAAAAGCTGCTCCAGATAGAGACTGCCAAGGCCGGTTTTTGTTCTAAGAATCCGGTCCGCCGATTCCTCCAGGGTTTCGTCAAGGTACAAAAAGCCGCCCGGAACGGTCCACATGCCTGCATAGGGTTCTTCTTTCCGGTTCAGAAGAAGAACGGAGAGCTTTTCACCGTCATAGCCGAAGATCACACAGTCGATGGTGACAGATGGTTGCGGATAGGCTGATAGCGATTGCATAACGTAGTTTGCGTATTGTTTACGCAAACATAAGGCAGTATACCGGATTCACAAATAGTTTGCGTGTTTTTTACACTAACTATCGAGCAAACGGTCTGTCTAACACTGTTAGATTATGATCAGGGGATGAAAAACCTTAGAAACGTTCGTGAATCAGCGCCAGAAAACCGGCCGTACGTTTGCGGATTTCGGAAACGGACTGGGTAAAATTATTGTGCATCATACTGAACAACAGTACCTTTCCTTTTTTCGTGACGAGATAGCCGCTTAGGTTATAAACGCCGGTCATGGATCCGGATTTAGCAAAAATATAGGGTTGGGCACCGTTGCCCATGCTGCGCAGCGTACCGGACCGGCCGGCTGCCGGTAGTAAAGCAAAGAGCCGTTGCTGCGAAGCACGCCGGCTGATTTCCTGCAGTAGCTGAATCAGGGTGTTGGGGGTAAATAAATTATACCGCGACAACCCCGACCCATCGACCCAACGGTCCTGTTTAAGCTGACCATTAAGGGTTTTGTCGAGAACGACGTTCATCGCTGTGCGGGCGTTCAGCTGGCCGTCGGTCTGGGCGGCACCCATCAGCAGGATGTGTTCGGCAAACATGTTATCGCTGACCTGCAACATGCGTTTATAGAGCGAGTCGGCCGGAACGCTGCCGTAAAAAATCCGTGAACTGGCCGGTAGTGGCTGGTTTATAACCGTAACCGGGCGGTTCAGGGTGTCAGCCAGCAGGGTTGCCGCCAGTGCCGCCGACCAGCGGAAAGGTACATCCTGACGGATGGGCTTCGTCACAGTTCCTGCCGTAAAGCGGTTGCCGGTCTCCTGCCGTTGTACAGCGCTCCCGCCCGGGCCGGTTACCAGGCTATCGGCAAACAGGTGCGGACTTATGCCGGTGGGTTTATCCGGAGCACTCGTGAAGCGCACCAGATTGCCATAAACCGGCAAGGGTGCCAGTTCCGCCGAATAATCGTCGTTATAGTCGTCCCACGCCCAACCGGCGCCGAACCGCTGACCGGTATAGTTGGCTGGTGAGAAAAAGAGTTTTTCGGGCCGCTTCCGGAGGAAACCGAGCAGGGCTGTATCGGGCAGATCGGGGTGGAGCAGCAGCGGGTGACCGGTCCCCCAGAAAATAAGCGAGTCATTGCGGCTGACGTACCGGATCGCCGGCAGCGAGTCACCAAGTGTCATCAGGCCAGCCAGAAACGTAACCAGTTTGGTGTTAGAGGCCGGCGTAAAATGAAGATTTCCGTTGTGGGCGATGAGCGTTTTCTGCGCCGCCGGATCGTACAGGGCGAAACCGGTAAGGTGGTCCGTATAGAGGGGATTACCGGTTAATTCGCGGCGGAGTTTACGGGCTGGTGAACAGCTTACCAGTACCAGACCAAGCAGGGCAAAAAGGTAGTATCTCATCGTTTGTCAAAAAAGAAGCAGGGCCAACACCCCGGCTATGTAGTCGGCGGCGTTGGCCCTGCTAAAAACGGCGAAAAGATGTTATCGTGCAATCATAATCTTCTTCGTTTGCACAGAATCACCGGCTTTCAGTTGTAAAAAGTAAAAACCGGTCGGGAGCTGCGTCAGATCAAGCTGCTCGTTGATGCTGGTCCCCTGGACTTTCAGCGGCAGCTGACGAAGCGTCTGGCCTGAAGCAGTCGTAACAGTCAGGTCGGCTTCGGTCGTGGCTTTGGCCAGTTTGGCCTGTACCCGGATCTGTCCGTTGCTGCTTGGATTCGGGAATACCTGGAATGTTGAGGTAATCTGCGGTTCCGTGGCCAGAATTTTGGCGGCAGGCGGTGTCTGAATCCGGAGGTTATCAATGCCCCAGCCCCAGCCAATGGCTAACTGATCCGAGAAAAGGCGGAAACGGATCAGAATGACGTCGTTGGCCTTGAAGTTGCCGTTATCGAGCATGTAAATCTCGCGGGTTTTGTACAGGCTTGGCGTACCTACTGTGCTTGAATTTTTCTCTCCGGTACCGGCCAGCCCGTCAACCAGACTGCGGTTATAGGCGGTTGCCCAGGCCGACTGGTCATTGGAGTCATACCCGTCAGCAAGTGGTAACCAGGTAATACCGCCGTCTTTAGAGCCTTCTGCGATAACGTAATCGTAGAAACCATCATCACCGAACTTGGCACCTGCATCACCCGGCTCAACCAGTACAACCTCATCAAAACGCAGGGTTGCGCTGTCCGGATTCGCTTTCAGTTTGATAGGGGTCAGGTAATTAAGATACGTGTTTCGTTGATAGAACACATCAGCCCCCCGCTCATACGGGTGAGCCGAGTGAATACCCGGATCGGTAAAGCCCGAAGGCTGCGTGATAGAGAAACTGTTACCGACGAAATCACTGGCGTTGACCGACGCAAATGAGGTCGAGAAGCTATTTAAGGCCGTTGTCTGCGGAGCAATGATTTTTACTTCATAAAAACCCGTTGCCGGCAGAATAGTCTGGTTTTTATTCTTCGACTTATCCCGGGCAATGATCCGGTATTTCAGGACATCGCCCGCATTCAGGAATTTATTGGTAGCTGTACCCGGTACGATTACACCGACATACACACTGTCTCCGCTTGATAAGCTGCCGGCGTAGAGCAATCCGCTTGTTTTGGTAGCCTGCGAATTAACAGCATACTCAACATAGGCGGTGTCCATATTCATCTGCCGGTCGTCGTTAATGGCCACAGACAGGAACAGGGAGTCCGAAGCGCCCCGTAACTCATAGGGCTGCGGAATGTGGCGGCGAACGGCGGGTGCTACATTGTCAGGACCCATCACGAAGGAGTGGACCACCTGGCCACCGGTGTAGTTTTTGCCCGGATTGGTAAAGGTCCGGCCCGACGCATCTTTTACTTCATAATAGTACCGGTACTGACCTGCTGCCTGGTTGGCCGGAATCGTGTAGGTATACTGATCCGTTGTACCAACCCGGGTCGGCGTTACTGTCTGGAAGCTGCTCAGGCTTGTTGGTGGTGTTGTACCTTTGTAAATGTACAGTTTTACCGAAGAAGGAGTATAAACCGTGTCACTCACTATCTGTGCAGAAAACACCAGGTCTTTAACATCTTCTGTATTATCAAAAGGCTTATGCAACAGCGAGGTCGTTTTCCATTCCATATCTTCGAACATGGCAAGGGTCATCGGCCCCGGCGAGTGAATGGCCTCCGCGTTGGCGATGGTCGGGGTCATCAGCGAGTTGGCTGTGCCCTGCGGGTAGGTCGATTCGTCTAAGTGGGAGATACTCGATCCGGCATTGTAGGTAGACGGTGCGTAGAGGCGTGCTTTACCACCGGTTCGTTTCGTCACCATATCTCCGGAAAAATACAGGCTGCCACCGGTAAGCTGTTGTGCCAGTGCCTGCGATTCGTCAGGATAGGTGGAAAAGTCAACCAGGCTTTTGGCTTGTGCATTCTGTATAAAGTGTGCAAATACAGTCGGATAGCCATAGCCGTGATAACCAAGTCCCTGCGACACGAACATACCGCTGACAAAGCCGAGGCCGTGGCCCAATTCGTGTAACACAACGGTTACCAGGTCAATCTGGCCGGCACCCGGTTTAGCGTCTGTGCCGTAATAGAATTTTACACTGCTGTTGCTGTTGAACGCCGCGTAGATATCGGCGCTGTCAGGGTGATTAATTTGCCTCCTTGCAATTTTTTCGGCGAGCGCAATCGGATAAACTCCGAATGCCTTTTGAGCAGCACCGTCAAAATTGAAGCGATAATCATCCGGCCGGGCCTGACCGATGGTTGTTCCACTCGACGAGCCGGCGCCCAGATCCTGCCAGTAGGCTTTAATCCGGATCGGGACGGGCGACGAAATCAGCGTTGACCAGATATCAACGGCATACTGGAATGCTTTCTGGGCTTCCGGAGAGAACCCTTTGTATTCAACGATAAACTGTGCGGTTGGAGCCGCTGCTACGCGTGCATTCCGCCGTTGCAGATAGGCTTCCGGTGGTGGAACGGTCGTGAACGCGTCGGTACGGGAACCGTAGCAGGTTACGCTGGCGGGCTTATAGACCCGCATCTTCATGGCAAAATTTTTGTAATCACCCTGGTTGGGAGCAGCAGTGGCTTTAAGTTTAGCGGGCGGGTCAAATTTGGGTGCGCGCTGAGCCATGGCAGACCCGATGGACAGCAACCCCAGCACAACCCAAAGTCGGGCGAGGAGAGAAATAGTCATGTAAATGTGTAAAAGTTAAAGACGATACCGAATAAGTTGTGTTGTTGGCTTTTATAAACTAATCTACTAACGTTTAACCGTTCTGACTGTTGTATGAAAAAAAAGTGAAAGTTTGCGTTTCCGGCTTGAAAACGGCAATCTTCCGGACCTGAAAACCGCCGTGTATCTGGCCCGTTGCTTTAAAACCAAATATACCGAATTGATACAGAATCGCAAGCTGCCCGGCAAGGGCTGCTTGAGTAGCCCGGCTGGTTTCAGATACGCATCGAACATGAAATACGTTGCATGTCGTTAACCAAAACAGGCGTAAAATGTCTGTAACAGCATATAATTTTGTAGTATGACACCGAATCAGATCTTACAACAGTATTGGGGGTACCCGGCTTTCCGGCCCTTGCAGGAAGATGTCGTCGGGGCGGTATTGAACGGGCAGGATGTGCTGGTGCTCATGCCGACCGGTGGCGGCAAGTCGATCTGCTTTCAGGTGCCTGCCCTTGCCATGGAAGGTGTCTGCATCGTGGTTACCCCGCTGATTGCGCTCATGAAAGATCAGGTGGAGCAGTTGCGGCGGCGGGGTATACCGGCAGCAGCGGTATTTTCGGGCATGCACTGGCGCGAAATTGACTCCACGCTGGATAACTGCATTTACGGTACCGTCAAGTTTCTCTATGTCTCGCCCGAGCGGTTACAGACCGAAATCCTCATTGAGCGGGTAAAGCAGATGAAGGTGTGTCTGCTGGCCATTGATGAAGCGCACTGCATCTCGGCCTGGGGCTATGATTTCCGGCCGCCTTACCTGCAGATTGCCGACTTCCGGCAATTGATACCCAACGTACCGGTGATTGCCCTGACGGCCTCGGCTACGCCCGACGTACAGGCTGATATTCAGGCTAAACTACAGATGCGCCCGTCGCCAACCGGCGAAACACTGGTGTTCCGGCAGACCTTTGCCCGCCCTAATCTGTCCTATTCGGCCATTGCCGAAGAAAATAAAGAGGGTCGTTTACTGCGGGTGCTGAGCAATGTGCCGGGGTCGGCAATTATTTATGCCCGGAGCCGCCGGCAGACCCAGCAGATTGCCGAATGGCTGCGGTGGCAGAACATCGTGGCCGATTATTACCATGCAGGGCTGAGCAACAAGCAGCGGGGCGAAAAACAGGACGCCTGGATCAATAACAAAACGCGGGTAATGGTGGCGACCAATGCCTTCGGGATGGGCATCGACAAGCCTGATTGCCGGGTCGTGATTCACGTTGATCCGCCCGATACCTTGGAAGCGTACTACCAGGAAGCCGGCCGCGCCGGGCGCGACGGGCAGAAGGCGTATGCCGTATTGCTCTACACACCCGCCGACCTGACTACCCTTTTGCAGCGCACCGAGCAGCAGTATCCGCCGGTCGATCTGATCCGGCGGGTATATCAGGCCGTAGCGAATTTTCTGGCCGTACCGGTCGGCAGCGGGCAGTTTACGAGCTATGATTTCGACCTGCAGCAACTGATCAGTAAGTTCAACCTGCCGGCTCAGGAAACACACTACGCGCTGAAACAATTACAACATGAAGGCCTGATCGAACTCAGCGAAGGCTATTACCGGCCCTCGCGGATCATGATGTCGGTGGATAACCGGCAACTGTATGACTTTCAGCTCAAGAACCCGCATTATGATTCGTTTATCCGGCTCCTGATGCGGATGTATGGCGGAGAACTGTTTACCGATTTCCTGACCATCTCGGAAAGCGCACTGGCCAGGGCCTTTCTGATTTCGGAGCAGGAGGTGATGAACGTGCTCGACCAATTAAACCAGCGCGCCATTCTGGTTTATGAAAAACAGAAAGATAAACCGCAGCTGACCTACCTGACCCCGCGCATCAATGCAGAGCAGCTGTTGATCGACACGGCGGCGCTTGCCGAACGGAAACATCGTGCGCTGTCGAAGGTGAAGGCAGCTATCGATTATGTGCAGCATCCGCAGCAGTGCCGCACCCGTTTGTTACAGACCTATTTCGGGGAAATACCCGAAGAAGCCTGCGGGGTGTGTGATAACTGCCTGAAAAATAAAAACAAACAGCATAGCGTAGACGCGGTGCGGGAGCAGGTGAGGAGCTATCTGGTACAAGCGATGACACGGGGCGTATCCCCGCGGCAGCTGGCGGATCAATTTGCGGCAATGGATAGTGATGTACTGGCACAGGCTGTCCGGCAGTTGCTGGCTGATGAGCAGATCGGGTATAATGAAGGTGGGAATCTGATCGTGCTGATGCCCTGAAATGGCCCAAATGCCGGCGATGTTAACTATAGGCGTTAGCCAATATCGCCGGCCGTTCCGGTTGATAGAGCGGGCTCTCCTGCTCTTCCTGCCATTTCCGGAGCCAGAAACGGTATTTTTTCCGGCCATATTCAATAAAGCCGGGAATCGACGTCGCCTCTACGGCAAAGAGCCGGTACGGTCGCTGTTTCATTACGCCGACAAAAATAAACCGGAACCGGCGGGTGTCGACCCATGAGCGGACACCGGCATCGGCATGCCGCAGACTGTCGAGGTAAAAAGCCGCCTGCCGGTCATAATCGTAGGTATAACAGCTTTCCAGAAACTGCGCCTGTGTGCGGGCAGAGGTCGTTTTAAAATCCAGCACCAGCGCATTCTGCCGCTTAGGACTGGTATAGACTAAATCCAGCCGCGCTTTACACTCAACCTGGCTGACCGGATCCGTAAACAGCACAACGTGTTCGCGCAGGGCCTCACCCATATGCGGGCGACGCTTCTGCGCCTGTTGCAGGTAGCGTTTACAGAAGCTGTCGTTGTAAATCGTGTCCATCAGCGAGGTCAGCTGCTGTGTTTCTTTCGGGGCCATATCCGGCAGCAGTTCGCCCATAACATCGCCGATGGTTTCCGGTTCGAGCAGGTGCTGGTGAAAGGCCCGTCCGAAGGCCTTTGCCTTTTCCGACGAAAACCGGGCTGAAGGCAGCGAACCGTATCCCAGATGTTCTTCTTTCAGCCGTGTCAGATCTGAATTAGAGACCCGTGGCAAGGCCCGGTAGTCGGCGGAGGTGCCGGCAAATACCGGTGCGCTATCAAATTTACTAAGCATGGCGTTTTGATGAGGGTACAAAAAAGTGCTGCCCGGCCGGAAAGGCCGGTTCAGGCAGCACAGATGGGTGGAAACCGGATTAGTTACCCGTCGTTACCGGAATCTGGATGGCGTCGGTCTCATCGCCTAGATTGGCAAACGGGTTGTAGTAATTGAATGCCGTTTTGATATTGGCAATATCGGTCAGCGTTTCCTGCCGGAAGATTTTATGCTCATGCGCAAACTGCTTCAGCTCGGCCGTACGCTCGGGTGTTCCGAGCTTATACGAGAACGTGGCAATGTGGTATATTCCCTTCGGCTGGATCTTGTTGTTTTCCTTCTTTTCTGCCACCGCCGTAATCACGACATCGGCCAGTGTAAGGTCGTCGTAATAGAGTGGCTCAATCAAACGGAAAATATTATCGACAGAATAGCCATGAAACAGGACCGCTGACACACAATTTTTATCATCCACGAAAAAAATTTCAGCCCAGTTCTTCGTACCCATATTCAGGATATTATCCGTGAAGATGCGCCACGCAATCGGCTGAAACGTAAGGGTATTTCCCAGCTTTTCGGCCCCGTTGATGTTAAAACCGCCTTCTTTCGCATCGAACCGGTACTGGCGCGGATGTCCTTCCAGGTATTTGAAGCGACGGCTTTTTTCCGTTGAGACAATTTCTATTGTACCATTTTGAAATTTTTGATAAGGATTTACAGCCTGATCATTTTGATTTGTCTCAATTGTGTTTTTGTTTTGCATGTTCATTAGTATTTGTTGTTTACTGTTCAAGCAGGGGGCCCACATTGCGGTCCCTTTTGCCTTTTATAGCGGTCTGCTTTATGATATAAATTTACACATTTCTGTGTAAAAAGACAACGCCTGCCGCAAAGATTTCTGCCCCTTACAGGAGGGCCTGTTTTATCCCCGTAAAATGGCTTGGCGGGCACTTTAAGGACACTTACGGGGACTATTCCGGGAACTTGTCACTAAGCCGGCTGATTTACATAAATGTGTGTAAGCTGGCACAAGGATTATGGCGATTGAAACGCGTTTACAGCAGCTGATTGATGCACTTGACCTGAGTGTACTGGAGTTTGCCCGGCATCTGGGCGAGCACAGAGGAGAAAAAATATACCATATTCTGCACGGGAGGCTCAAACCACGCTTCGAAACGCTCGAAAAAATCCTGCAGGCGTTTCCGCAGGTAAACGGCGACTGGCTTATCCGTGGCGAAGGACTGATGTTTAAGTCGTACCAGCCATCACCATCAGCTGCCATTACGACCGAAGAAAGGCTCCGCAACGTTGAATTCCTGCTCTTTCAGCTCAACGAACGGGTAGCCCTGCTGCAACAAACACTCGACGAACTTCGCCGCCAATCAAACAAGCCCTGACCTTTGGTAGTTATAGAGAAAACTACCAACGTCATGGAAAACGAAAATAAATCATTTGACCCTCAGGATGTCGATAACGAGTATTACTCGAAAGACCCCTATCAGCACGGCGATTCTGACTACGGTCGGGTAAGCGAAGGTGTTGGCAATAATTCGTACAAAAGTTCTACGTCCGGCATGGATATGGACACTGAAAATCAGGAGTACATTGCCGAAACGCGCGAAGCGAATAAACATGAAGGCAATCCGGCTTTACCTACGGGTGAAACCATTGCTACCGGTACCATGGAGTGGGACGTAGATGCCGAAGCCGTTGAGCGGGGCCATAACAAGCCACATCCGGTAATCAGCGATGAGGCTGCTAAGAAATTCAGCGAAATTGCCGAAAATCCGTCAGACGATGCCTTATTTCACCGCGCCGATGCCACCTATCTGGAAGAAGGTGACCATCCGGGAGAAGGGTATGACCCGCATCACATGGGCTATGATGCGAACGAAAAAGACAAGGAATAAAGAGCCGATAGATAATTGTTGAACCGATTGGGGCGGCTGGAGAGCGATCTTCAGTCGCCTTTTTTTTGCAGATTTTTGTAAACTTGCTCCCTGATTCATTTCTGCCGGAGCAGGGGTATCCACCCGCCTGGTTACAGACCGTACAGCGGTATTTTTTTGCCGTAATAACCGATTTGCAGGACTTTTTGGGCCATGTATTCCGGTTTGCCATAATAAATCCTGTGAATTCTGTAATCTTGTCAAAATAACGCTCCTTCAGGTATATTTACGATTCAAACAAGTACGAACTTGATTATCGAGACCCGCGCCTATGCCCGAGCTGGGTTATTGGGCAACCCTTCCGACGGTTTTTTTGGTAAGACCATTTCCATTTCTGTCCGCAACTTTGGCGCGTCGATCACGCTGTATGCCTCACCGGAGCTAATCATTGAACCACAGCCACAGGATACGAACGAATTCCGGAGTGTGTATCACCTGCGCGATGCCGTCAGTACGCTGGGGTATCACGGTGGGGTACCGCTGCTCAAGGCGGCCATCAGGAAGTTTGTAGAATATTGCGAGCAACAGCAGATACGGCTGCACAACCGCAATTTTTCCATCCGTTATTCAACGTCAATTCCCCGTCAGGTCGGGCTGTCGGGGTCCAGTGCCATCATTACGGCAGCATTTCGGGCATTGATGCAGTTTTACCAGGTAGAAATTCCGCTTCCGATCCTTCCTAATCTGGTAATGGCCACAGAAACAGAGGAGTTAGGCATTACGGCCGGCTTACAGGATCGGGTGATTCAGTGTTATGAAGGCTGTGTCTACATGGATTTTGACCGGTCGGTTATGGACGCTCAGGGCTATGGTAATTACGAGCAGATTGACCCGGCCCTGCTGCCGAAACTGTACCTGGCCTACAACACGGATCTGGGCAAACAGTCGGGCCGTGTGCATAATGACGTAAAATCGCGCTGGCTGAAAGGCGAGGAGCTGGTCGTTAATACCATGGCCGATATTGCCGATGTAGCACGGCAGGGGCGGGATGCCATTCTGAATCAGGATATCGAATCACTGAACGGGCTGGTAAACCGCAATTTTGACCTTCGGACAAAGATTTATAACATCAGCGACCGGAACATGTCACTGATCAATACCGCACGGGCCTGCGGGGCTTCGGCGTCGTTTACCGGTTCCGGTGGCTCCATTATCGGTCTCTACCGCGACGATGCGATGCTGAACCGGTTGTTTGTTGAACTGAAAAAAATTAACGCACGCGTTATAAAACCGTACATAAGTTAGCGCGTCTGCGGCATTCCCGCAGGCATTCATTCCCGCATAACCATGATAAAAAAAGCTGTAATTCCGGCGGCCGGTTTAGGCACCCGTTTTTTGCCGGCGACAAAAGCACAGCCGAAAGAGATGCTCCCGATTATTGACCGGCCAACGATTCAGTATGTGGTTCAGGAGGCGGTCGATTCAGGAATCGAAGACATTCTGATCATCACGGGCAAAGGCAAACGGGCCATCGAAGACCATTTCGACCGGAACTTTGAGCTGGAAAACCGGCTCGAAGAAAAAGAAGACCAGCTGTTGCTCGACGAAATGCGCCGGTTGTCAGACATGGCGAACCTTCATTATGTCCGCCAGCGTGAGCTGAATGGTCTGGGCGATGCCATTCGCTATGCTCGTCACCATGTTGGTAACGAGCCGTTTGCGGTTCTGTTGGGCGATACAATCATGGATTCGGTCATTCCGGTAACGCAGCAACTGATTGATACCTTTGCCCAGTTTGGCGGATCGGTGATTGCCGTTGAAGAAGTGCCGCACGACAAGGTCAACCGCTACGGCATTGTGGGCGGCCGTCCGCAGAGCGACCGGATTCTGGAGCTGGATACGCTGGTCGAGAAGCCGTCAATCACGGAGGCACCGTCGAATCTGGCCATTGCTGGCCGGTACATCCTGACGCCCGATATTTTTGACGCCCTGGAGCAGACTGAAATCGGTAAAAACGGTGAAATTCAACTGACAGATGCCATGCGTATTCTGCTGAAACGCGAAAACATCTATGCGCACCGGATTGAGGGCAAGCGCCACGACATCGGCAATAAGCTTGATTTCCTGAAAACCACGGTTGAATTTGCGCTGAAACGCCCTGAATTTGCCAAACCGTTTATGGCGTATCTGAAGGAAGTGGTAGCGCAGGCTGAATAGGCCATATACCAGAAACCGGCCAGCATTCGTTCTGGCAACAATGACGTAACTGAAATAACTCTTCTTAACAATAATCGGTAAACTATGAAAATGTTAAAGTTGACAACCCTTGGTGTGGTTGCTTTAATGCTCAACGTACAGGCAGGAAATGCGCCTAAAAAAGGCAAATGGGAAAAACTGTTTGACGGCAAATCACTCACGGGCTGGCACACGTATCTGAAGGCAGGACAGCCTGTTTCGGACAAGTGGAAAGTAGAAGACAACGCAATTGTACTGACTTCAGGCGGTGCCGGTGACCTGGTAACGGATAAAGAGTACGGCGATTTCGAACTGGAAATCGAATGGAAAATTGCCGAGAAAGGCAACAGCGGTGTCATCTTCCACGTAAATGAAGATCCTAAATACCGTGCCACTTACGCCACAGGCCCTGAAATGCAGGTACTTGACGATGAGCGCCACCCTGATGCAACTAAAGGCCGGGACGGTAATCACAAAGCTGGTTCATTGTATGACCTGCTGCCACCATCGGACTTTTCCGTGGTTAAACCGGCCGGTGAGTGGAATAAGGCAAAGCTGATCATCAAGGAAGGCAAAGCTGAGCAGTATCTGAACGGCAAGAAAGTTGTTGAGTACGCGACGACCGGCCCTGAGTGGGACAAAATGGTAGAGAACAGCAAGTTCAAAGGCTGGCCGGGCTTCGGTAAGTTCCAGAAAGGCCACATCGCCCTTCAGGATCACGGCGACAAAGTGTGGTACCGCAACATCCGGATTCGCGAACTATAATATAAAGAGCGGGAGAATGAAAGAGTGAAAGAGCGATTAGGCCAATCTTCGCATAACAATCACTCTTTCACTCTTTTGCCGCATAGCGGCCGCTCTTTCACTCTTTAAGCTATGCAGACAACCCGTCGGAATGCGCTGAAAACCCTGAGTGGCAGCGCCCTAACCTTAACCGCCCTCGAAACCCTGGCTTCGGGTATGGAACCTCAAACAAAATTAAAAGGCAATATCCGCCATTCAGTCAGTCGCTGGTGTTACTCAAGTATTCCGCTTGACGATCTCTGCCAGGCTTGTAAGGAAATCGGTATTGAGTCCGTTGAGCTGACGGGCCCGGACGAGTGGCCGACACTGAAAAAATACGGCCTGACGTCGGCCCTCGGACAAGGCAACTGGCCCAAAGGAACGGGTTTGCCCAGTTTCTTTAACAATCCGAAAAACCACGATACGCTGGTTGATTTCTACACAACCCTGATTCCGCAGGCTGCCGATGCCGGTGTAACAAATATCATCTGTTTCTCCGGCAACCGCAATGGACTGAGCGAATATCAGGGCCTGCTGAACTGCCAGAAGGTACTGAAGCGGTTGATGCCGCTGGCCGAGAAAAACAAGGTAACCCTGACTATGGAGTTGCTGAGCTCCCGTCACAGTCATCCTGATTATCAGTGTGATAATGTAGAATGGGGCGCTGTGCTGTGCGAGATGGTCGGATCCGAAAACTTTAAGCTGTTGTACGATATTTTCCATATGCAGAGCATGCACGGGGATCATATCCGCAACGTACAGCGCTACGGCAAATACATCAGCCATTACCATACGGGTGGGATGCCTGATCGCCGGGAAATTGACGAGCGGCAGGAGATTTACTACCCTGCCATCGTAAAAGCCATTGTGGCAACCGGCTACAAAGGCTTTATCGGCCAGGAGTTTGTGCCGACGCCAAAAGACAAGGAAGGCATGCTGGCCTCACTGAAACAAGGCGTTCTGATCTGCGACGTGTAGGCGGGTTAGTACAAACAAAAAGGCGGCCGGTATCTCCCGGCCGCCTTTTTGTTTATTTATCGTTTGCCAGCGTCTGAATCTCCGGATTGGTCAATGGGCGGTTGTAGATGCGGATATCGTCGAGCTTACCTTTAAAGAACCATATATCAGCAATTCCGTCTTCCAGGGCGTCATCGTCAGCGCCGATTAACAATCTTCGCGGATTAAAATAGGAAATTGTAGCCGGAACAGTGGAATTGATCAATGTTTCTCCGTTCACAATAACCTTAGCAGTGATTCCCTGCTTTGTAAAGACGACGTGATACCATGTATTGGGAGTAAATCTTTTGAAACCATACAGATAGTTATCCGGATATACATAACTACCAATAAGCTGACCGTTAATATTCCCATATCCATACTGCCAGGCATTTTCTGTCTGTCCGTTTGCCGGATAGCTCAGAATCATCCCCGGAGTATCCACAACAGTTATCCAGGCTGAAAGAGTGAAGTCATTAAATTGAAAGGCATTATCTTTCGCAACGTCGATCCAGTCATTACCGTCAAATGCATAAGCCTTACCGGCATTTCCGAACCGATCTGTTGTCAGTGTAGCATCATGAACTGTGCCATGGTGCTTATTGCCGCTTTCGTCGTTGGCATTGCCGTTGAAGGGGTAGTAAGCAACAAGGCCTTTGGTTAAATCAGGTGGTGCTTCAAGAGTATAAAGCCGTTGGACCTCAGATCCGGTCAACGGGCGGTTGTAAATACGGATGTCGTCGAGCTGGCCCCAAAAATAGCCTGCATGTGTATAGTTACCCCAAGGTGAATCAGATACACCAAGATCGACATGGCTGAATGAGCTATAAGGTGAAGTTACCGGGGATTGTCCGATGAAAGATCCATCAATATACAATTTCTGAACACGCTGAGTAGCATCATAAACGGCAACAAGGTGATGCCACGTACTGTCCATATAGATCTTTTCGGTACGAAAAGACGAGTTCTGCATAATGCCTGACTGATAGGATGAAATCGCTATTTTACCATACAGGCCTGCATAAACCGGCTCTGTTGAACCAAAGGACTGAATTGTGAACATTTCTTTACCGAACGAAGCAAGAACCGGCCATCTGCCGTTGGCATTAACCGGAAAAGGCGCTTTAAACCAGAGCGAAATACTCATTTGTTCGGAAAAGGCAGCTGAAGCTTTTATGCGGTCGTTAACGCCATCAAAAGAATAGGCTTTGTTAGCATTTCCGAACCGGTCAGTCGTAAGTGTAGCGTCATAAACCATACCGTGACGGCTGTTACCGCTTTCGTCGTCAGCATTGCCGTTGAAGGGGTAATAGGCAACAAGGCCGTCGGTTAACGAGGGGGATAACCGGAGAAACGCGCCGGGATTTGCGAAACGCAGCACCCCTGACTGCTTTATGCGAGATGCAGAGACTGTCGTGTTGGCCGGAATGGTAATCGTGTGACCTTCTGTAATCTGAACATAGTCGTCTGCCGTGGGGAGCCGGTTGCAGGACCAGACGGTCGGGTCGGTCCATAGGCCGCTTTTGACCGAGGTCAGGCTGGTACATGGGCTGACGGGAATTGGGCTGGTAAACGAAACCGGTTTTGAGGGAGTAGCCTGTAAAGGGCCTGAGTACGCTATGAATAGAAGGTAAACCAGACGCCAGAGTGTAGATTTCCGAAAGTATGGTAATAAAGATGGCATGTTGTGTAGTGAATGAATAGTGGAAAACCAAAGGTAAAAATTAGATACAAAAAACACCTTATCATACCTGCAGCCGGGTATGATAAGCGTATTCGCCATCCCTGATCAAACTTTTCACTACACATGCTCAAAAATTCAAACATTCAGTCCCGGATTTGGTAATTTAATGTAGCATAATACAAACCAAAACGTACAGCTATGTTGGAACGATTGGAGGAAATAAGAGAAAATATATTCCGATATCTCGAAGCTCGTATTGAGCTGTTTACCCTCGAAACAAGAGGCAAAATTGAAGACGGAGCAACAAAAGCCATTCATGGCATTGTACTGGGTTTTCTGGCCACCATCACACTTATCTTTTTATTCAGTCTGCTGGCGGCATGGCTGAACTATGTACTGGACAGCCGTTATCTGGGCTTTCTGATTGTCGCGTCATTTTTTCTGGTGCTGACCATTATCTGGGCCGCAGCCAAAAACTTCTGGATTAATATGATCCGTGAAATGGCGTACAATACCATTAAAAAACAGCAGGAGACCAAACAGAAAGAGCGCGCCGACGCGGTAGAGGAGTTGATGGATAAAACCCGTAATTCATTGAATGAAAGCGGTCGTTACATAAACGAAAACCGTCCGAATGCATAAGATTCTCTACTCAACAGATTTTTTCACTAATTTAGACCTGTAAAACCATGGAAGATCCTAAAGTACCGTTCGCTGACACAACCGCCCGCCGGGCCGAATTACTCGAAGCTACCGAACGGTATAAGTCAACTATCGAAACAAGTGTTCAGTCTCTTAAAGGCGATGCCACAGAGATGGGCAAGACCGTTGCGCTGGTTGCTGGGGTAGCATTAGGGGTTTTCCTGATCACTAACGCTATTCTGCCAAAGTCAAAAGAATACCGGTATGCCGAAAAATACGGCGAGCCGGAAGATACTGATTACAGCGAGGTCGATGAGGAGGACGAAGATGACCGATTCAAGTCGAACCGCCAGTTAATTAAAGAAACAAAGCAGGAGCAAACGAAAAAATCAGCTATCGGCGGGTTGATTGGTGGGTTGGTGACATCAGTGCTGACCAACATCGCCCGCGAACAGTTGACCAATGTGTTGACCCGCATCCGTGAGAATAATGCAATCAATCCAACAGCACGAGCTGAAAATAACCAATACTACCACGAACAAGCCCCGACCGACGCTGTACGCTACTCTTCGTAGCTATCAACAGACCGGACGTAAAGCGCTCGCCGTCCTGCTCGACCCCGATAAGGTGGAGCTGGGCGGCTTTTCCTCTTTTTTGCGCCGGACCCTCGACCATCCGGTTGATTTTTTTCTGGTTGGTGGCAGTCTGGTAACCGAATACACACATCAGGAAATTATTCAGACGATCCGGCAACATACAGATACACCGGTAGTGCTTTTTCCCGGAAACAGTTTACACATCGAACCCTCCGCCGATGGTATTCTGTTGCTCTCCCTCATTTCGGGGCGTAACCCTGATTTTCTGATTGGTCAGCACGTAGTAGCGGCTCCGCTGCTCAAAAAAAGTAAACTTGAGGTGTTACCGACCGGCTATATGCTGGTAGATGGCGGCGCGCAGACGACCGTGTCCTACATTAGCGGCACCATGCCGTTACCGCACGATAAACCGAGTGTGGCTGCCTGTACGGCCATGGCCGGTGAGATGCTGGGCATGCGCCTGATGTATCTCGATGCCGGCAGCGGTGCCCGCCGCTGTGTGTCGGCGGAAATGATTACAGCTGTTCGGGAGGCGGTTGATACCCCGCTGATCGTTGGCGGCGGCATCAATTCAACTGAAAAAGCGGAAGCTGCCCTGCTGGCTGGCGCCGACATGATTGTGGTTGGCAACGGGATTGAAGCCAACCCGGATTTACTGCCCGAACTTTCAGCCCTCGTCCGGTTCTATAACCGTCAGATTGTGACCGGCAATTAACTGGCCGGCCCCGTCAGATTTCCCCGCCAGTATTCCCGGCTCCAGATCCTGCGGAAGGGCCACTGCCTGCCTGCCAGTGCCAGTGGTATATACGCATGGGCTTCCTTCGTCGTTTGCTGCCAGTACTGATCGTCGTCGGTCAGCAGAACCCCCTGATAGGTTTCACCGGTTTTAATGGTCAGGTCGGCAAACGGCAGTTCGGGGCGATAGGCCGGCTCACGGCGCGCCAGCCGGTCTTTGAGCAGTGCACCGGTCCGCAGTCCTTCAACTACGCGTGGTTGCGGCCGGAACTGCCCCTGTGATACCTGAAGCGCATAGGCAAGGTAGGCTTTCAGCAGTCGTGGGCCGTCGTGGGCGGCCGTATCAACCTGCAACTGCTCCGGCCAGAGGCTCGTAATCACAACGACTTTCTCGCGGGCGCGGGTGACGGCTACATTCAGCCGGTTTTCGCCGCCGCGCGTATTCAGGCTGCCAAACTGCATCGCCAGCCGTCCGGCTTCACCGCTTTCAGTGACACGCGGCGCATAGCCAACCGAGAAAATGATGATATCACGTTCATCGCCCTGCACATTTTCGATGTTTTTGACAAATAGCGGAGCAAGGGCGGGCGCTGGCTGCTGACTGCCCTTATTCGACTGATCAATAAGCTCCTGAATTAATGTCTGCTGGGGATAATTAAACGTGACCACACCAATTGACCGGTCGGGCTGTTCGCGCTGAAGACGGTCAATCAGGGTAAGAACAGCCTGCGCTTCAGTCAGGTTCGTGTTATTCAGCCATGTACCACCCACATGCTGGTACTCAATGGCGGGTTCTGTCTGGTTGATTTCCCGAAAGTCAGGGAGTAAGGTCAGGCGGTTCTGGTAGAAATGCTGGTTCGAAAACTGAATGAGGTCCAGCGTACGGCTGCGGTAATGGCCCGTCAGCGAGACCTGCGGCAACCATTGTGCGGCCAGCTCCAGCAACGATTCTACTTCAAGAGCAGCGGGTATATCATCATCCATCGCCGGGTCTTCGGGGCGGATACGGTACAGATCGCCGGGCCGGAGCTGCTGACTATCGCCGGTAACAACCAGCTGTTTGCCCCGGAAAATAGCCGGAATACCATTTTCCGCAAAACACTGCGAAGCTTCGTCAAAAATGACAATGTCGAACAGCCCCTTTTCCAGCGGGAACATGGCCGACACTGATTCAGGAGATGCCATCCAGCACGGAATGAGCCGGAATACTTCATCTTCATGTTGCTGCAGAAGCTTCCGGACAGGCCAGATGTTGCGTTTTTTTGTGGTCTGGTGCAGCAGTTCGCGATAGGTCGTCAGGTTGTTGAGCCGGTTGAACGACAGGTTGCGGTAGGTCTGCTCACGGAGCTTAACCAGCAGAATATCCCGGCTAAGGGCCTGTTTTTTCTGCACGCTGGCCTGTAGCGTCGCCTCCATCTGCTGCATGCGCAGCGAGGATACAATCCGCAGTTCCGGATAATGCCGTTCGAGGTGGTTGAGCCACGCAAACTGTAACGCGCCGGAAAACTGATCTACAGGCCGTCCTGCCAGTTTCGCCAGTACGGCCTGTTCGGTCGGTGAAAAACGCTCGCGCAGGCGGTCGGCTTCAATCAGAAAATCAATGTCCTGTTGCAGCGAATGCCGGAGCCGGGCCGCAAATGCTTCATCCTGTTGCCATAACCGTTCAATCTGTGCATCGGTCAGGTAGGTTTGCCAGCCGACGCGCTGAAGATGCAGGTGCTCTGCAGCATTCAGCAGCCTGCGTACCGCGTCTGTAAAGGAAGCCGCTGTCAGCCAGACATGTGCTTCCAGTTGCTGGAGGATAGTCTGGTCGTCAAAACGGGCTGCGAGTCCGTGGGCCTCATGTAGTTGCCGGAGCAGAATGGCTGTCTGCTGGTCTGTATCCGCCGTACCAAAGCCAGTTAGCAGGCGCTCTACCTGTTGCCTGAGCCCGGCCATTGTTTGCCGGTTAGCCAGTTTTTGGTGCAGTATCTGCAAATCCGGCTCGCTGTTTGTCAGGCCGTTGGCTTGTACGACGCGCTGAAGCTCATCTTTACCGGCGTGCGTCAGCTGCCACCACTGCCAGTTCACCCACGATGCCCGTGCCTGTTGCGCTTCCCGCAGCAGGGCAGCGAACGGGTTCAGGTCTGTGTCGGGAACGCCTAGCAAGGGCCCGGCGCCGGTCAGAGCTTCTTCCCACTGCCGGATAAGCTGATCCAGCGCATGGTCGGATAACTGGTTTGCCGGGTGGTCGGGATGCCGGCGTAATTCCCTGGCAACTGTCCAGATAGCAGGATCGGGCCGGGTATCAATCAGCGTCAGCAGGGCATTCAGCGGCCATGCTTCTTCTTGCCAGCTATCTATGTCGGCCAGCGTAAATGGGTTGGTCAGGAGCTCGTTTAGCTGCGCCGCGGTTTCATGGGCTACTGCCGGAATGGCCGTCAGTAACCGGTCAGTCGTGGCGATGTCTCCGCTACCCAACTGACTGAACGAGCGCCGGTCATACCACGGATGCGTCGGGTCGAGGCGCTGTTCATAAGCGGCATAGTCGGTGAGCTGCCGCTGAAACACCGCCAGCTTTTCGTCAAACGGGAATTGGGTATATACATCGCCTAAGTCAGGTAACCGGTCCTGTTCCTGCATTGGCGCAGAGAGGTAAAGTTCCTTGGCTGAGAGACCGCAAATGCTGCTATCAAAAAGAGCGTTTTTGAAGCCGGTCAGCTCTGCCAGCAGCTGATCAATCTGCCGGCTTTCAGCGTCGAAATCACGTTCGAGCAAAACGGCATCCAGGCTGTGATTCTGTTGGCGGTATGCGTCAATCTGGTCAATTTGAGCAGCAATCTGCTGATACAGGGCCTTACGGTCATCCTGAAAATCGTGGATCAGGGCGGTAAAGGCCGACATGCCGACCTGCTTCAGCCGTTCGTAGACCACATCCAGCGCGGCCCGCTTCTGGCAGACCAGCAACACCCGCTTTCCCTGAGCAGCAGCATCGGCCATCAGGTTTGCAATCAGCTGCGACTTGCCGGTGCCCGGAGGCCCTTGGACCACCAGCGACTCACCGGTTTTGACCGCCCGGATAGCCCGTTCCTGCGAGGCATCCACCGGCAGGGGTGTATGCAACTGCTCTTCCCGGACTGGATGGTCCCGGACTGGCAGATTTGTAATCTGATCAGATCTGTTAAAATCGAATGGGTCCTGTTGGCCCTCTTCCGTAAACTGATCAAGCAGGCTGTCATAGTCGGGAACCAGAAAGGAACCGGCCTGCGGAAAAATGCCCAGTACGGCTTCGGAGTAGAGTTTGAGTTCGCCGGTACGTTCGAGCTGTTCAAGGCTTTTAGCCGTCAGCTTGTCAAACGCCTGCAACCGGTCGGTAAAGAGATCCTGATTGAAATGAATCTGTAGCGTACTTTCTTTCAGCCATTCATACAGCTCATTACGGAAGGCCAGCGCCGCCGGTACTTCCTTTGGCCGTTCTGCATCGTCAAATGATTTACTGACAACCGACTCATCCAGCCGGACCTGATTGTAATGGGCATAGGCCAGCAGCATACTCTGATTGATCCGCGCCAGTTCATCGCCGCGGCGCATCAGCCGCCATTGATCCTGATGCTGTTCCAGGTGAACCGGAAAGAAAAGCAGCGGCCCGTGTACAACGGTACCGTCCATAAACTTTCCTCTCACAAACGGCCAGCCAACATACAAATCTTCCGAGCCCCGCTCGGCTTCAATGAACCGCTCGGTACGGGAAATCCGGCGGAGCTTTTTGCTGACCAGGTTCACCCGTTCGTCGCGGGCGTCCATCACATCGCACAGGGCGACCGGCCGTTTGCTGCCAATCAGCTGGGCCAGTATCTCAAACGATGGTTTATTGAGCAGGAAGTCGGCTTCGTGCAGGTCCAGAAACTGCTCGGCGGGCAGGCCGGGGAGTAACAGGGAGCGGTTGCGGCTGCTGAGGTTGGTCAGGCGCCGGCGATAAGTGCGCAAAATACCAGGCGTAAGCATCAGGTAAGCCAGATCGGGTTGTCTATAAACAGCTTCGGGAAGTTCAACGACTTCCCGAAGCTGTTTCCACAATATAACGAAAGGACGTTAATTCTGTTCGTCCGATTTTTTTTCAGGGATAAGCCAGGAGGCCAGTACACTGACGGCCAGAATGCCGACAATGATATACAGCGAGTAAACCGGCTGGAAACCAAGGTGTTCCAGATAAGGCTCTGCCAGCATTTTTACCCCGATAAAGGTTAACAGTACAGCCAGACCGGTCTTCAGGAAACGGAACTGATCCATGATGCTCGACAGGAAGAAGAACATTGACCGGAGCCCCATAATGGCGAAAACGTTCGAGAAAAAGACAATGTACGGGTCCTTGGTAATCGAGAAAATCGCCGGAATTGAGTCTACAGCAAAAATCAGGTCAGTGAACGCAACGACAATGACGACGATAAATAACGGAGTGACAAACAGCTTGTGATCAGTCTTGCGGCGCACAAAGAAGTGGTCGATTACGTTCCGGCGGTATACGTTCAGGTACTTAGCGGTGAACTTAACAACGGGATGGTTTTTGGTATCCATCTGTTCGTCTTCATCTCCTTCAAAAAAGAGTTTCACGCCGGTGTATACCAGGAATGCGCCGAAAATGTAAATGATCCAGTCGAAGCGTTGCAGGAGTGCCGACCCCACAAAGATGAAGATGAACCGCAGGACAATGGCACCGAGAATACCCCAGACCAGAATTTTCTTGTAAAACTTCTCCCGTACGCCGAAGGATTTGAAAATCAGGATAAAGACAAAAATATTGTCCGCCGAAAGGGAGTACTCGACCAGATAACCGGTGATGTATTCCAGCGCCATATTGGCCTGAAAACGGGCCAGACTGGCTTCAAAATCACCGGCAATCAACTGTACGTGATCGGCATAGCGTTTTTTTACTTCCAGTAGCCTGGCCATGTCGGTAATGCCATGTACCAGATAACCGAAATTGCGGATAAAGAAGTAAAAGGCAACGGAGAGTGCTACCCAGACCGCACTCCAGAAGGCGGCTTCCTTAAACGAGACAACGTGACTTTTTTGTTTGGTAAAAACGCCGAGGTCGAGGGCCATCACCAGCATGACGAAGGCCGCAAAGCATAGAAAGAATAAAGTTTCGTTAGTTAGCATAATGTCTTGTATGGTTAACAAGAAAACATGGAGTTATCAGGAAAGTTGATGGACATTCGTCAAAACAAAGCGCAATATCGGGAAAGGAAGTGGTTTGTTTGTGTAAATTTTTGTCACATAGCGGAATAGGCATTAGTTTTGGGCTATGTTTAATGGCAAGAAAGTGATTGTGGTTATGCCGGCTTACCGGGCAGCCCTCACCCTCGAACGCACGTACCGTGAAATTCCCTTCGATATCGTTGACGATGTTATCCTTGTTGACGATGCCAGTCCTGATAATACAGTCGAAGTCGCTAAAGAACTTGGGATCCGTCATGTAATCCGGCATGATAAAAACAAAGGCTATGGCGGTAATCAGAAAACCTGCTACCGGAAAGCGCTGGAGCTCGGTGGTGACATTGTCGTGATGTTACACCCTGACTACCAGTATACACCCATGCTGCTGACCGCCATCATCTCCATCATTGGTAATGAATTGTATCCGGTAGTTTTTGCTTCCCGTATCCTCGGTAAAGGTGCCCTGAAAGGCGGCATGCCGATGTACAAATACATTGCGAACCGTTTCCTGACCTTTTTCCAGAACTTGGTCATGAACCAGAAACTCTCCGAGTACCATACCGGCTACCGGGCGTTTTCGGGCGAGGTACTGCGCAGCATTGACTTTACGCATAACTCCGACGACTTCATCTTCGATAATGAAATGATTGCCCAGGTGTTTTACAAGGGCTTCGAGATCGCCGAGGTGACGTGTCCGACAAAATACTTCGAAGAGGCTTCATCAATCAATTTCCGCCGGAGTTCCATCTATGGCCTCGGCGTACTGAAAGTGTCCGTTCTGTACCGTCTCACAAAGTGGGGACTGTTTCGCTGGAACGTACTGACGAAGTAACGACCGGTTCGTTTACATGCGCTTCCAGAATCAGGGATTCCAGGGTGAGTCCCGGACCAAAGGCGCAGCTTAAGATATTTTCGGAAGAGGTGGCGTCGCTTGCAAGCGAGGCTGCCTCTTTTTTTATACCCAGTTCTTGCCAGATTTCGCGCAGCACAAACAGAACGGTTGCCGATGACATGTTGCCGTATTGCTTTAGCACATGGTAGGCGTAGCGGTTGTCGTGGATGTCCAGTCCGAGCTGTTTTTCGATAGCCTCCAGAATACGGCGGCCGCCCGGATGCAGGGCATAGTAATGAATATCGCCGATAGTCAGCCCGCTTTTCTCCAGTAGCCGCGACAGTAACCGGCCGATGTTGCGCTCGATCACGCCGGGTACTTCGGCTGTCAGCGTCATTTCAAAGCCAAAATCAGATACATGCCACGCCATTTCGTCACGTCCTTCGGCCAGCAGGTCGCAGAAGAAGGTGCGCATCCGCAGCGATTTATCCGCGCGGGGCTTTCCTTCAACCAGCACTGCGGCAGCGCCGTCGGCAAAGAGTGCATTCGACAGTAAGTAATCCAGGTCCGGTTTTTTCTGGAAATGAATGGTGCAAAGTTCAGTGGATACCACCAGTACTTTGGCTTCCGGATTAGCCCTGACAATGGCATCAGCCGTTTTCAGGCCGTTGAACGCACCGTAACAACCCATGAAATTGATCAGAAGCCGGTGCGTGGTCGTTGGCAGACCCAGTGCTTCGACCAGCTCAATATCGGGGCCGGGCGCATAAAAACCCGTACAGCTCACGACAATAACGTGGGTGATCGTTTGCGGATCAAAGTCCGGATAGTCGGCAAACGCGTTGCGGGCAGCGGCCAGGGCCAGTTTCGGCGTTTCGCGCCGGTAAACTGCATTTCGGTCGCTGACTGACGGAAAGGGTTCCAGTCCCGGTGTATTCGGATAAAATGTATATTCACCCATCCGTAGCCCGTAGTCCGGCAATACCGAATGCCGCTGATCAATCCTCGTCTGACGGTAAATAACATTCAGCTTACGGCGGTCGGCAGTATCCATGTTCAGCGCTTCCGCCATAAATTCAGCGATTTTCTGTTGCGGGATAGCGTTTCCGGGAACGGCCGTTCCGATAGCATTTATATAACTTTTATGATCCTGTTCCTGCATAGTGTTAGCGACGGATTATCCGATGGCAAAACAATATAACAATCGCTGCCGGAGAAGGTTAGGGAAAGCAACTGCCATTCAAAAAAAACTATTACATGACCGCCCGTACTATTTTACTGCATCTGCGTTTGCCGTTTTCGGTTTTTCTGCTGCCGGTATTCCTCTTTGCCCTGACGCAGTCGCCGGAACCGGATACATGGCGGACCGCCGGTGTGTTTTTTATTCTCCATTTTTTGCTCTATCCGGCCAGCAATGCCTACAACAGTTATTTTGATAAGGATGAAGGCAGTATCGGTGGTCTGGAAGCACCGCCGCCGGTCGGGAAGGAACTCTTTTACGTTGCCTGGGTACTCGACATCGTTGCACTGGGATTAGGTGCTTACATCGGCTGGCCCTTTGTGGCCTATCTGCTGATCTACGGATTCATCTCCAAGGCCTATAGCCACCCTGCTGTCCGGCTGAAGAAATATCCCGTGGCCAGCTGGCTGATCGTTAGCCTGTTTCAGGGCGGCTTTACCTATATGATGACCCTGCAGGCAATCAATAGCATACCGGTAACCGGCCTGCTGACGCCACAGGTGTTGTTAGCGTCGGCCCTCTGTACGCTGAACCTGCTGGCGTTGTATCCCATTACGCAGGTCTACCAGCACGACGAAGACGCCCGCCGCGGTGATCTAACCATGAGCCGGTTACTGGGTATCCGGGGAACGTTTATCAGCACAGCCGTTATTTTCAGCCTGTCGGCGGTTGGGTTTTACCTTTACTTCGGCAATACGACCCCCTTTTATCTGTTTTTGCTGTTTTTATTTCCGTCAGTAGCCTTTTTTCTGCGCTGGAGTTATCTGGTCTGGCGGGACGAGCGGCGTGCTAATTTCCGCCTGACAATGCAAATGACACTGATTGCAGGCCTTGGGTTAAACTTTTTTTTCATGGTTTTATGGTTTCTGCATGTACCTCCAGTGGTTTGAAGAGAAATCAGTCAAAAAAAACAGAAAAATTTTCAGGATAAAAGTTCCTCAAAATCAGCTTATAGGCGTTTGTGATGGCTTTTTTGAGAAAAAAAGTTGATGTTTTTTTTGAGATGCCTCTTGACACAAGTCAAAAAAGCGCTACCTTTGCATCCACAATCGCCAATCAAATGGCAAACGCGAAAGTAGCTCAGCTGGTAGAGCGCGACCTTGCCAAGGTCGAGGTCG